>DATNQB010000056.1 GCA_036702875.1 Oculatellaceae cyanobacterium
CGCCAACTTGGGTATGGAAGTAATGCACGAGCGCAATGCTCACAACTTCCCTCTAGATTTGGCTGCTGGTGTTGAGGCTCCTGTTGCTCTTACCGCTCCAGCTATCAATGGTTAATTTTTAGCCCTCTAGCTAATCAAAAAGCGTCCCCTTTTAGGGGGCGCTTTTTTATTGCCTATTTATTTGTGTTTGTGTTTCTTTTTACGCAAAGGCATCATGCGGGCATCTTGCCCGCATCTACGTTTACTGTTTCTGTCCAAATTCTATGACAGTAATCTGTCCCTAACGACAAATAATGTGTCACTGTACATTTTAGATGGGCGGTGAGGGATTTGAACCCCCGACCAACTGCTTGTAAGGCAGCCGCTCTACCACTGAGCTAACCGCCCGTGTTGTGTTTTGCTCACAGTTATACATAGTAGCAGATTAATTCGTTCCTGTTAATATCTTTGAGAAAATATTTTTTTTGGCTAAATTATTGTGCCTTCTGGTCGCACTCACGATCGCATTACCCTGTGGCTCTTACCCATCGTTACTGTACTAACCTACGGGCTAACCCGCAGTGGCGACTTAACGTTGATAGTTGCAGGATCTTTCCTGTTTGCTGGGCTGATGTTTGGCCCAGATCTCGATATCCACTCTCGCCAGTTTATTCGCTGGGGGTGGTTTCGCTGGATTTGGATACCCTATCAGAAAGCTCTAAATCACCGCTCGGTTTTTTCTCATGGCCCAATTATTGGCACGATAGTACGAGTACTTTACCTGACTAATCTGTTGCTAGTTTTGGCGCTGCTAATTTTAGTTGTTACTAATTTGTTACTAGGGTGGCAATGGAATTGGCAAAGACTAGCGGAAGATGGTGTGCGATCGCTTTTTCAACACTCTCCCGAATTTATCGCTTTGTTTGTGGGGATGGAATTAGGCTCAATGAGCCATTCTTTTAGTGATTGGGGTGGATCGGCTTACAAACGCTATCAAAAAGGGGGACTGCAAGCGATTTTGCCTAAAGCTAAGAAGCGACGGGGAAAGGTGACAAGCAAGCGTAAATCTCCAGGGCGAAAAGTTGGGAAAACAACCGCCAAGACGCAGAGAACGCCAAGGAAGAAATAAGAATTTGGCACAATACGAAAATATTGTTAAGAATGGTGCAGTAGTATTCAACGCTTCCTGATGTCTAGTCCCCAAGAACAACAGCTAACTTCTCAAAGTCCTTTATATGCTTTGCAACAGTTGATTGATGTGATTGCTAAGTTGCGATCGCCTGATGGTGGTTGTCCTTGGGATTTAGCGCAAACCCAAGAAACGCTGATTCCTTATGTAATTGAAGAAGCGTATGAGGTGGTAGATGCAATTCGTAGTGGAAATCAGGATGCGATCGCAGAAGAGTTAGGCGATTTACTTTTACAAGTAGTTTTGCAATCACAAGTTGCTAGTGATGAAGGGAAGTTTACCTTAAGAGAAGTTGCACAAGGAATTACTGAAAAGTTAATTCGTCGCCATCCTCATGTTTTTAGTGATGTTGAGGTGCAAAATGCTGAGGAAGTGCATCAAAACTGGGAAAAAATCAAATCAGCCGAAAAAGGCGAAACTCCTGAAGCAGCACAACTACTAAGTCGTAAATTAAGCCGTTATGCCCGTACACTCCCCCCACTGACGGGGGGAATGAAAATTTCTCAAAAAGCTGCTGCTGCTGGGTTTGAGTGGGATAATGTTGAAGGTGTTTGGGCAAAGTTTGAGGAAGAGTTAGCAGAATTAAAAGAAGCACTTGCAACAGAAGATAAAGCACATCAGGAAGCAGAGTTAGGAGATTTACTGTTTACTATTATTAATATTGCCCGTTGGCATGATTTAGACCCAACCGCAGCGTTACAAGGAACTAATCAGCGTTTTATCGAACGCTTGCAAAAAATGGAAGTGTTTGCAGATCGTCCTTTGACAGATTACACGATTGATGAATTAGAAAATTTTTGGCAGCAAGCTAAAGCACAAATAGCGGCTCAAAAATAGACATTGTGATAGGTAAATATATCAAGAAATGAAACGTGCTAACCGTTTAAATCATGTAGAGACGCGTTCGCGTAGCGCATAATTTCGCGTCTCTACATTAAACTTGCAAATAGGTAATTAAATAGACACATGACAGCTTCTTTTATTGCTTCCCGTCCCCTGATCGATCTCGCCCAAAGTACTCGTCAAGCAGCGCGTAGTTTGGCAGTATTGTCCACTGAATCTAAAAATCATGCAATTGTTGCGATCGCCCAAGCAATAGAAACCGCCGCACCAGATATTCTCGCTGCGAATGCAGCAGATTGTAAAGCGGCTGAAGAAGCTGGAATTGCTAAAGCTTTATACGCACGACTCAAATTAGATGAAACTAAACTAAAGGGTGCGATCGCAGGTGTGCGAGATGTCGGTAAGTTACCCGATCCAGTTGGTACTGTCCAAATTAATCGAGAATTGGATCAAGGATTAATCCTCAAGCGGGTTAGTTGTCCTTTGGGCGTTTTAGGCGTAATCTTTGAAGCGCGTCCTGATGCCGTTGTTCAAATTTCTAGCCTTGCCATAAAATCCGGTAACGGTGTCATCCTCAAAGGTGGACAAGAAGCTGTGCGTTCTTGCGAAGCTTTAGTTAAAGCTATTCGTCAAGGATTAGCTAAAACTGAAGTTAACCCAGAGGTCGTGCAACTCCTGACGACGAGAGAGGAAACTTTGGCGCTGTTGCAGTTAGATCAATATGTGGATCTAATTATTCCTAGAGGTTCTAACTCGTTTGTGCGGTTTGTGCAAGAAAATACCCGCATTCCAGTGTTAGGTCATGCAGAAGGGATTTGTCATTTATATATAGATCAAGCAGCAGATATAGATAAAGCGATCGCTATTACTGTAGATGCCAAAACTCAATATCCCGCCGCTTGTAACGCGATTGAAACGCTGTTAGTTAATCAAGAAATTGCTGCAAATTTCCTACCACAAGTTGCTACTGCATTGCAACAACGTAACGTTGAATTACGGGGAGATGAGCAAACTTGCCAAATTTTAAACATTGCACAAGCAACAGAAGCAGACTGGGCGACAGAGTACAGCGATTTAATTTTGTCGATTAAAATAGTTGATTCTGTTGAGGAAGCGATCGCGCATATCAATACTTACGGATCGCGACATACTGATGCTATTGTCACCGAAAATCAAAATACAGCAAATACATTCATCGTTCAAGTAGATGCAGCCGGAGTATATCACAACTGTTCAACCCGCTTTGCCGATGGTTTTCGCTATGGCTTTGGTGCAGAAGTAGGAATTAGCACCCAAAAAATGCCTCCTCGTGGCCCTGTTGGTTTAGAAGGATTGATAACTTATAAGTATCAAATTACAGGTGATGGTCACATCGCAGCCACCTATAGTGGAAGTAATGCTAAATCATTTACTCATAAAGATTTAGGCTAGAAATAAATAAAACAAGCTGCATGATCCTTGCAGCTATTTCCCTCTCAGCATTCTTTGATTGGAAAAATAGTTATGTCTACCGATACAAAAGAATCACTTTATGAACGTCTCGGCGGGGTCTACAATATTGCTGCTGTTGTCGATGACTTCATTGACACAATTATGAGCGATCCTAAATTAAACGCTAATCCTTTAGTAGATGAAGCGCATCATCGTGTATCAAAAGCAGGATTTAAATACTTAGTAACCGAAATGGTTTGCTGGGCAACAGGTGGCCCACAACAATATACGGGGCGTAATATGCACGATTCTCACGATCATCTTAATATTACACCTGACGAGTGGGAAGTTTTTTTAGCAGACTTTCAACAGAGTTTAGATAAATTTCAAGTACCACCAACTGAGCAAAAAGAGCTATTTGATATAGTTGGAAGTACTCGCCAAGATATTGTTAAGCCCTAATAAGCTAACTATGGATTGCATTCACTTAACTAAGATTCGCTGCTATGGCTATACTGGTTATTTACCAGAGGAGCAAATATTGGGGCAATGGTTTGAAGTAGACCTCAGCCTGTGGTTAGATTTATCACAAGCAGGTAAAAGTGATGCGATAGATGATACTCTTGATTACCGCAGTGTAATTGCAACTGTACAGCAGTTGGTGAAAACTTCTAAGTTTGCTTTAGTAGAAAAATTGGCGGATGCGATCGCACAAGCTATCTTACAATTTGCTCGTGTCAGCCAAGTTAGAGTGCAACTCACCAAACCTGCTGCCCCTATTCCCGATTTTGGTGGCAAAATTACCATTGATATTACCAGAGCAAATCAACATTCTTGAGCTTCGCTGAAAATCGGATTTAACCACAAGAAGATTACCATTTCACGCCTGTAAAATGGTAATCTTCCGATTAAATTAAGTTTTTATTGTGATTTTCTCAACAAACCGATCAACCAAAACAATACAGTAGCACCGAGTGCGATCGCTATCCATACCCATGACTGCGATACTGTTATTGCAACTCCAGCAATTGCCACCACTAATAACGCCACCTGCAAAATTAGAATTATTGGTCGCCCACGATTAAAACTAGCACTTTCCAGTGCCACTGGGCCACGATATTGCAACCACCAATAAAACAGTTGTAAAGACTTATCAAAAAATTGATAGATAGGATGCCTACTTAGCCTTCTGACTCGGTTAATTCCCAAGGAGTTATTAATAATATTTCGTGCAACTAAAACACTCCTTGTTGCCAGATTTACTAATATAATATTAGGAACATCTCGATCCAATTTTTCTTTACCTACACTATATTCATGGCGAAAGAAATGCTCTTTTTTATGTGGATCTTCCCATGAATCAACAGCTTCTTCAGCTATTTTTGTAGCAGCTAGTGCGCTAACAGTTTTGTCAAAATAACCCTTGACAGGGTTATAATTTCCCTGAATAGGTAACTCTGACACCCCTTGATGTTGATTTTTTGGTTTAATATTTTCTGGCTTAACTCTCTGCAAATTCCAAGTAAATTGTTCCTCAATTGCATCTGAGATTACATTCTGTAAATCTGTATTAATAATTACTCGATGGCCTGCCATAACTACGGCATCTAAAAACTCATTCAGTTCAATTTGATTAAATTGAAAATTGGGTTGAATTAATTTCTGCAAATAAGATTTTATGGTTTCGCGTTCTATAGCATTTTTATTTAAAGATTCATCTAGCAAAAACTCTAAATAATCCTCTTTGGAACAACGTTTTTTATATGCTTCCCGTTGAATAAAATGCGGAAACCTTTTGATTGTTTCAGGAGTTATCAAAGCTTCCACAATTTTGTTTAAACCATCTAAGCGACCCCATAAAATATCATTAGAACGCCAAGATTTTTTAAAAAAACCTGCAAAAGCATATAAGGTATCTCCGGCTAATTTATCCTCTAATCCTTTAGATTTACCTAGTCCTAATTGAGCATCATCAGGGCTAATCCGAACTGTGTTAATTATTTCTTTCTCACCAATTTCAGTTAAATATTCAAAAGGATACACAACTTGATCTACTTGTCTAAATCCTCTAAATCTTTTTAGTAGTTCGTCTGAGGTACTCAAGTTACTATTATGGATTAGTGCCTCAGTAGATAATTCTACTTTTAGTAAGATGGTAGTAAATTCCTTATTTTCCTGTCCATCATAATTAAATTTGTCGTTTGATTGAATATCTTCTGCAATGTCTCCAACAACTTGTAATTGCAAAATTTTTTGTTTCAATTGTTCTAAGATACTAGAAATCTGCTGCTGTGGTAACCATTCTTGCTCATTTAATTTTTGAGCAAGTCCAGGTAAATTTAGAAAGAAATCTCCTGACACTTCTACTAGCTTAGTTTTATGTGCATTTGTAGGCGAGAAAGCTGGCAGATTATAGGCATCAAGTAGGTAACGATGTAATCTCAAGAAGCTATCGTAAATTTGAGAGCGCAATTGATTATCTGAGTTTGCCTGATCTATTAGCTGATAAAAGAACTCACTTACTGTTTTGTTACTCATCAGTAGATCTAAAGCGGCACGAATAACTTCAAGCAGCTTAATTTGACGACTAATATTTTGCGAGATAAATTTAAGTTGTTTATATTGGTCGTCGTCTTGCTCGGTTTCAAGTTTTTGACAAATTTTTTGAAGAATATAAAAATGTTTTCTTAAAGCATATTCTATGTCTAAGTTACGAATTTGCTCACCGAACTCTTGTAAAGTTTTATCCCTAATTTTTCTTTCTTCAGGATCAAGAATACGTTCTGTAAGCAACTCAGCTATTTTTTCTAAAATCTTTTTTTTGTCATAATTTACAACATCATTTTGTTGCATTCTCAAAATTAGAGGCAGCAGGCGATCGCGCAAACTAATTAAACGACTCAGCAGATAAATTCCTTCTTGAACATCTATTTTCTCAGTAGTAGGACTTCCTGAATTAATTGGCGCTTCCACATTAGCAAGTAACCCTCTATAGCGACGAACTTTTTCGTTACGCTCTTTAATCGCTTGCAAATCATTAGCAATACTTTCATAGGTTGGTAAGCCAATCAAAGAATCTTGGATTACTTGTCCAATTTTCGGTTTAACCATGTTTTGAAAATTGGCAGCATTAGAAAAACGATCTGGACTAGGATCAATATAAAAAAGCTTACGATCAACAGGGCGATTAGCTGTGCGATAATACATTTCCTTAATCGTATAACTGAAGGGACGATTATCTAACACACCACCATCTACAAAATGCAAACGATAACCACCATCAGGCGGTTGTTTTGGTAAATCTCTATTTTCTAAATCTCCCCACCTCGCTAGCATACTATCAACATGATTATCGGTGTTTTTCAGTTCAACTGTAACTACAGGAAATGCCACTGGAAAACAAGACGTAATTCTACACAACTTAGCTAGTGATTGATGTAATTCTTCTTTATTAAGTTTAGGAACCGCCGGATTATATTCAAAGTTGAATGGTTCCTTGCGCCCTTGACGATGCTTGAGTTGAAATACAGCCCTATGATTGTTAACTTCTATGACTGAGCCAGTCTGATCAAATACTTTATATACTTGCCCTAAAACATCTGTACCTGTTACAAACAAATCTAATTCATTAGATGGGGATAGCCACTCACCACTAGGCGCTGGCTTCTTATTTGACTGTGCTTGATTAAAAGCAGTTTCTAATGCTTTTTGATAATAGTTTTCGCCATCAAAAAGAGATTCTGCCTGATTAGATTCATGATTTTTTGGCTGACGTATTAGCTTGCGGATATTACCACTATCGCGCCAAACTTGGTCAAAATTTTCAAAATCAACAATTTCTTGCTCATTGCTATTAGTTAAGGCATAACTGAGCAAAACGCCGTTAATACCGCCTGCGGATGTTCCCGATATAATGTCAACAATAATATCTGAATCAGTTAGCGCCTTAATAAGTTTATAAATCCCTCGACCACGAACAGCATTATAAAATTCTCGGCAAACACCGTTCATGTAAATAGCTAAGGAAACTCCCCCATAAACAACTAATCCCAAGCGATGTTCACGAGTAAACTCTGGTTTTTGATAATTGTCCTTAGACATTGTAGATGCAACCAAGAAAAACTTGACTAATTATACTGTTTTTAGTATTTATGGACTAATTAAAATAATCTTACATTTAGGACTGACGCACCTAAAGCTTGAAACCTTGATCCTCCTACCCCCCTTTTTTAAGGGGGGGGGAATTCAAATTCCTCCTTTTAAGGGGGATTTAGGGGAATCTCTGCGTAAGTCCTAACATTTTTAATACTGCAAAATTAACACTACTTACCCACGCCTGAAACCTAGATATTAAATTCTTTATTCATTTTTCTGGATGTAACCAAAGGTTAAGAAAATTTTCTAACCATTTTTCTAAAGCGTATCCATATTTAGAATAATTTTGTAACTGCTGCTCTCGTGACTGCGCCCCTGGCAATGTCAACATATCAGAGCCTAATATTGTCCACCTGTCAATCATCTCTGGGGTTAATTCAGGATGGAATTGTAAACCATAAGCATTTTCCCCATAGCGGAAAGCTTGGTTACTGAAAGTTTCACCATCAGCGAGTTTAACAGCACCTTTAGGCAGATCAAATCCTTCATTGTGCCAGTGATAAACATATAAAGATTCACCGAAAAGTGGTTTACCTTCTGGGGTTGGAATGATGGGAAAATAACCAATTTCTACTTGATTGTTAGGATGGCGGGTAACTTCTGCCCCAAGGGTACGCGCCAACATTTGAGCGCCTAGACAGATACCCAAAAAAGGTTTAGAGGATGCTAATACTACCTGTATCCAATCAATTTCTTGACGGATAAATGGTAAATTGCGATCGTTTACGCTCATTGCCCCGCCGAAAATCACAACCCCCTGATGATTGGCGATGTTATCCGGTAGTTTATCGCCTCGGCTAGGTATCCGAATATCAAGGTGATATCCCTTAGCGCGGAGGATTTTACCAACCAATCCGGTATATGAAGTAGATTGATGGACGATGATTAGGATCTGTTTCACTCTAGAATTTTGTAAGGCAAAATTTCTTCTAGAATTACACAATTACTTGTATATAGATACCTGTTATATCAATTCAGGAGGCAGCGCCTCTAACCATCGTTCCCAGGTTTAACCTGGGAACGAGTAGATTAAGCGACGGGTGTAAGCTTAGAAACTTCAGCAGCTATAACTTGGCTCCATTTATGACGAATGTAGTCATAAATCTCTAAATATTCAGCGCCTGGTATGTTCCAAGAATAGTCATATTCCATACCCTGAACCACAAGCTGGCGGAATTCTTCAGGATAGTCATACCATAGCCCGATTGCCCGATCCATTGCTGACTCAAGTGCCTGGTAATCGGATTCATAGAAAACATAGCCGTTGCGTTTTTCAGGCGGCTTATTGTGGTCGTAGTCTCTATCAAATACTGTATTTATAAGTCCACCTACTCCTCGGACAATTGGCACAGTGCCATATCTAAACCCAATCATTTGAGTTAATCCGCAAGGTTCATAATTGCTAGGAACTACAATCATGTCAGCACCTGCATAAATTAGGTGGGATAATTCTTCATTAAAACCAAGTTCTAAATGAACGTCAGGATTATCATTTAAGAAACGTTTTTCGTGTTGGAATTGAGCATTAATTTTCGCTCCTGTTGCGGAGCCTAGTAATACAAATTGTGCATCTTTAAATAGTGAGTGGTAAATCGCATGATGGACGAGATGTACGCCTTTTTGTTCGTCCAAGCGACCAATGTAGCAAATTAGTGGTTTATCAACATCACGCAGTAGCAATCTTTCGCGTAAAGCTTTTTTATTCAGTGCTTTTTCTGCTAAATTATCTTTACTGTAGTGACCAGGAATGTAGCGATCGCTCTCTGGATTCCACACATCATAATCTATACCATTCAGCACACCTTTAAACTTGTACTGGAATGAATGCAAGGTGTGACCTAAACCATATCCGATATCGGTAAAACGAGCTTCCCAAGCGTGGTGAGGCGAAACTGTGGTGACATAATTTGAGTAAATAATCCCCCCTTTCATCATATTTAAAGCAAAGGGATTAAAGTTATCACGCAGGCGTTCATATTGGAAATAATAGGCTTCTTGATTTAAACCTGTCGCCTGTAAAATCTCAGCACCCGCTATTCCCTGGTGTTTAAAGTTGTGGATGGTGTAGCAAACTCGTTGATGTTCCATGCCATGATATTTGTAAATCTCAAACAGCATCACTGGAACTAAGCCTGTCTGCCAGTCGTGACAATGAATTACATCTGGTCGTTTATTGCTACGGTGGAGAAATTCTAAGGCAGCTTTGCTAAAGAAGGCAAAACGCATATTATCGTCATCACAGCCGTAATAACAGCCACGATGGAAGAAATTATCTTGGGAGTGGGGTTCAATAAAGAAACATAGCCGTCCGTGTACCCAACCACAATAGACAGAACAGTGAACCGCGCCACCATACCAGGGTACAGACAAATCACGGTAGGCATCATGCAGCCCCCAAATATGGTCGTAGCGCATACAATCGTACATCGGCAGGATAATCTCGACGGTATTACCCTGAATTTCTAATTCCCGACTCAGTGCGTAAACAACATCTCCCAACCCTCCAGCTTTAATAACAGGGGCACATTCCGAAGCTATTTGTACGATGTACATTTTTCACCCACTCCTCATCTACAGGCATTATCTTTACAAAACATAATATTTGCTCTTCCGCAAGTTCTCCAGGGTTGCATAACGTTGTGTAATATGCTATGCGTAGGGGCAAGTTTTCACCTAGTGGAGTGAATGCGATCGCAAGCTAAAATATAAAGATACACAGGTAAAAGTACCCAAGCAAAATACGGATTTCCAGACTAATTGCGGGTTCCAGTTTCGCTAACCTAAAAGCAGTTGCAATTAATAGATATCCTGTGACATCGACACTACAAACAGAGTCTAATGCTGCCAGCAAGCTGCTTAATATCAATACTATTTACTACGAACCTGCTGCATTAGAGTATTCACGAGGTCAACAGATTTTAGAACGTTATCCCGACGCTAAACGTATTGAGGTAGCTTCACACTGGAATATCCCTGAGTTGCATGGTAATGAAGAAGTTGTTGGCGACTGGAATAAGATTAAGCGCACAGTATTAGTTTTAGGTGTGAAGAAGTCGCTGTCTTGTTTAGCTTATGAACGCAGTTGTGATTTTGTTGCACCTTCGCAAGCAAACGGCTGCGCGATGGCTTGTGCTTATTGCGTGGTTTCCGGCACAATGATTTCTACTCCCAAAGGTCAAGTACCTGTCGAGCAAATTCAGGATGGAGATGAAGTATTCGCTTACGATAATTCTTCGGGACAACTTGTAGTAGCTGTCGTTTCTGGAATTGCTTCCAGGGAAGTTGACGAAGTGCTTGAAATTCAGGTTGGAGACACAGTGCTGCGTGTAACGGCAGAACACCCGATAATGACTCGTAGAGGATGGGTAAAAGCACAAGATCTAACTGAAGACGATGAAGTTCTGTGTGATGATGCCCACAAAGAGTAATTCCATTGTTGACATCTAAGGCATAGTTTGGAAATAAGGAAACTGGTATGACATGGTGTGCTTGTAAAACCTCGGTACTTCCGCAACAACGGCAAAGTCGCTCCCTTTGCACTACACTGTCAGACCAGTGCTTACCTTCTGTACGTTGTCTAAATGTTTGCTTTGCACTGCCATCAACGTAATTAGGATTACCTTGACCAGAGTGTAACTTAGAAAGTGCTTTAGCTTGAGCTTTTCTGCCTTCACCTGCTTCAGAACAAGTTGGACAGTAACCTGCTCTATTTTCATAAGTTTTGAATGATTCACTGCATATTTTGCAAGTTTGCAGCTTGGTATGAAGATTAGGTAGAGACTTATCAATTTTAAACAGAATACCTTCGTACTTTTTTATTGTTCTGACATCTTTACCTAAGTATTTACTTGCTTGTAAGTAGGAATAAAAAGACTGAAAAGGTTTAGATATCATTTCAGCCTGCAATTCTTGACATATCTGACTACAAAAGTCGCCTTGAAGAGTTTGCTTGCCACACCAAAAGCAATTTTTCTTAATCATGGGCGTACTATTACCGTTAAAAATACAGATTTAGCTCCAAAAATAATCTATGCTTACTTACAAAAAGATCGCCAGTATCAAACGAGTTAAAACAAATGTCACTGTTCATAATTTCCATGTTCCTGGTACAGAGTCTTTTGTTGCTAATGGTATAGTAACCCACAACTGTTATGTGGCTCGACGCAAAGGTTTTGCCAACCCGATTACAACTTTCGTTAATATCGAGAAAATCTGCGGATATTTAGAACGCCACGCTAAACGTCAAGGAATTAAGCAGCAACCCACTCAAGCAGATCCTAATCTTTGGGTTTATGAGTTAGGTACAAATAGTGATTGCTCGGCTGATGCTGTTGTATCTGATAATATAAAAGACTTAGTTGCTTTGTTCCGCAATATTCCGAATGCTAAGGCGACATTTGCAACGAAGTTTGTTAACCGTGATTTACTAAATTACGATCCACAAGGTAAGACGCGCATTCGGTTTAGTTTAATGCCGCAGTCAATTTCTAGTACGGTGGATGTGAGAACATCTAAAATTAGCGATCGCATCAACGCTGTTAACGATTTCCTAGAAGCAGGTTATGAAGTTAACCTCAACTTCGCACCTGTTATCTATTACGACAATTGGTTAAAAGATTATACCGAGTTATTCCAACAAATTGACGATACCCTCTCCCCACAAGCTAAAGCACAATTACAAACTGAGGTAGTATTTCTCACCCATAACGATCAACTACATGAAGTAAATATGGGTTGGCATCCCCAAGCAGAGGAGTTATTATGGCGACCAGATTTGCAAGAAAGTAAGATTTCCCAAACAGGCGGTAAGAATTTGCGCTATAAGCGAGGGTTTAAGCGGGATATTGTTGATAGCTTTACTGAATTGTTGTCAGAACATTTGCCTTATTGTGCAATTCGTTATGCTTTTTAATGGATTACACAACGTTTAACCCAACACGATAGTTTTGTTGGGTTTTACTTTGAGTGTGGGTAACACTCCTGCAATCAGGAGGCTTACACTACATTGAAATTATGATTAATTAACCAAAATTAAGATCAGACCTACTCAATATCAACTATGACGGCAAACGCTACCATTACTAACAATCCCTTACTGATTGGCAAAGGTTTACCCCCGTTTGATGCCATTAAGCCTGAGTATGTAGTACCTGCTATGACTCAACTATTGGCAGAACTTGACTCTGAACTTACCAATTTAGAAGCCAATGTCAAGCCAACTTGGAACGATTTAGTAGAACCTCTACAACAATTTGTAGAACGTCTAAGTTGGAGTTGGGGTATTGTTAACCATTTAATGGGTGTGAAAAATAGCCCGGAATTACGGGAAGCCCATGAAACTGTACAACCGCAAGTTGTCCAATTTTGGAATAAGCTAAGTCAAAGTCAACCTTTATATAAAGCGTTTAAAGCCTTAAGCGAAAGTGATGCTTGGGATAGTTTAGAACCTGCTCAAAAACGCATTGTTGAAGCAGCGATTAAAGATGCTGAACTTTCTGGTGTAGGATTAGAGGGAGAAAAGCGCGATCGCTTCAATGCTATCCAACTAGAATTAGCAGAACTTTCTACCAAATTTTCTAACCACGTTTTAGATGCTACTAAAGCTTTTAGCTTAACTCTCACCAGCAAAGAAGAAGTAGACGGTTTACCTCCTAGCTTACTCAGTTTAGCTGCTGCTTCTGCCCGTGATGCAGGTGAAGAAAACGCCACACCAGAAAACGGCCCCTGGCGTATTACCTTAGATGTCCCCAGTTATGGCCCTTTCATGCAGCACAGCACTCGCCGTGACTTGCGGGAAAAACTCTATAAAGCCTTTGTAAGTCGTGCTTCTAGTGGTGATTTAGATAACAGTCCCATCATTGAGCGCATTTTACAGCTCAAGAAAGAAAAATCTAAAATACTAGGTTTTAACAGTTATGCTGAGTTAAGCCTAGCTAGTAAAATGGCTCCTAATGTAGAAGCTGTAGAAGCACTACTAGAACAACTCCGCCAAGCTAGTTATGATGCTGCTATTAAAGATTTGGAACAGTTAAAAGCTTTTGCTGCTGCTAAAGGTGCAGAAGAAGCAAATGATTTAAAACATTGGGATGTTAGTTTTTGGGCAGAACGTCAACGGGAAGAAAAATTTGATTTTAGTGCCGAAGAATTACGTCCTTATTTCCCATTGCATCAAGTTTTAGATGGGTTATTTGGTTTAGTAAAACGCTTATTTGGTGCTACTGTTACCCCTGCTGATGGACAAGCACCTGTTTGGCATCCAGACGTGCGTTACTTCCAAATTGCTGATGAAACAGGTAACCCGATTGCATACTTCTATTTAGACCCTTACAGTCGTCCTGCTGAAAAGCGCGGCGGTGCCTGGATGGATGATTGTATTGGTCGTGCCAAGATTACTGAAAACGGTAAAACTGATACGCGCCTACCTGTAGCTTATTTGGTATGTAACCAATCTCCCCCAGTAGATGGCAAACCTAGTTTGATGACTTTTGGGGAAGTGGAAACGCTCTTTCACGAGTTTGGTCACGGCTTGCAGCATATGCTGACTAAAGTAGATTATGCTGGTGCAGCCGGAATCAATAATGTTGAGTGGGATGCAGTAGAACTAGCCAGCCAGTTTATGGAAAACTGGTGTTATGAGCAACCAACTTTGATGGGAATGGCAAGGCATTATGAAACAGGAGAACCTTTGCCAGAACATTACTACCAAAAGCTAGTTGCAGCTAAGAATTATATGAGTGGTAGTGGAATGCTGCGACAGTTGCACTTTAGCTTAGTTGATTTGGAATTGCATCACCGCTATCAACCAGGTGGTAATGAATCTATCAAAGAGGTGCGTAACCGTATTGCTAAAAATACTACCGTTTTACCACCGCTACCAGAAGACAATTTCTTGTGTGCGTTTGGACATATTTTTGCTGGCGGGTATGCAGCCGGATATTACAGCTATAAGTGGGCTGAAGTTTTAAGTGCAGATGCTTTTGCAGCTTTTGAAGAAGCTGGCTTAGAAGATGAGCAAGCTGTAGCTAATACTGGCGTGCGTTACCGCGATACAGTGTTAGCGCTTGGTGGTAGTAAGCCGCCAATGGAGGTGTTTAAAACTTTCCGAGGACGGGAACCAAGTACTACTGCTTTACTGAGACATAGTGGTTTAACAGTAGCAGCTTAAGTTGCTGTGCGAACTGACAAGTCAGCGCTTGCGCGATACTCCTGCGGAGTCGCTACGCGAACTGACAAGTCAGCGCTTGCGCTATCGCATTTTTAGCACATAATTGTCACAGCAACTTCACATTTGATCATTAAAATAGCAAATTGAAATATTTGCTCCTTACACCAATACCAATAGATAACCAGCCCTCTGCATATTAAGTGAGAGGGTTTTTTATTATTTTTTAATGCTTTGATATAAAAGATTAAAATACTCATATCCCCGATTTAATTAATAAATCGGGGATATTGTTTTTCCTGAATATTTATGACTGTTATATAATTATGTGAAATTTACGACAGTCTTAAATCAGAACGAAGACTTATCTGGATGCGAGTACGCGGGTTAATCACAACCACATCTGAATTAGTTCCATTTTGAGTACTATATGATAACACTCCAGAAGTAGCATTAATTTGATAGCGCCTACCATTGGAAAGTATTAAGTTACGAGCTACAAATTGAAAACCTCTGTTAGTAGATCTAAACTCACCTTCAATTGTAGAATTCCTTGGAATTAAAACTTGGTTTTGATTATTTCTGATATCGCTAACAATTCTAAGTGTTATAGGATATGTTTGATTTCTACGCAAGGTAATTCTACGGGAACCAGTGTACTCAGAACTTAATGTAGTTCTGGCGGGTAAAGTGTACCTGTCATAATTAGAGTTATCATCATTTTCGTCGTCATCGTCACGGTCATCGCGAGTATTATCTCTATCTCTCTGCTTTTTGCAATTATTTGAATTTTGCTTACAGCGATATCCCCAAGCTGGCGCGTGTGATGGTGGTTTAGCTTCTGCAATGCTAGTGCTGATAGCAAGACCAGTACTTGCACACAGCAATATACTTGCTAAAGATAAAGGCAGAAATGAAGTTAAACGCTTGTTGTCCATAACTGTACCGCCCTTATATAAAATAGACAGGCTATTAGCAGCTAGTAGAGACGTTAATCTATCTCAAAAAGTTTCCCCAACAAAAATTTAGATAAAATCCCTCGCAATCAATTATGATGATTAGTCCTAGTTTTCACTTCAGGTCGTTAAGATTTTTATATGCAGCCACAGCACACTTTGTTTGTTTGCACAAGTTGCGCCAGTGTTTGGAAGGATGGAAAGACTATTGGTAAAAGCGGAGGACAACAATTACTAGAGCAAATATTACAACTCTACGGAGATTGGAATTTAAAAGATGAATGGCAAATTCAGCCTGTAGAATGTATGAGCGCGTGTAGTCACTCGTGTGCTATATCGTTTGTGGCTTTTGGTAAATATACTTACTTATTTGGTGATTTACCTTATTTAGAGGAAAATTCGCCAGCTATAGTAGATGTTTTAAACTGTGCTGATAACTACTACTCTAAGCCTGATGGTTTGTTACCTTGGTCAGAACGACCAGCAGCACTTAAAAAAGGAGTTGTAGCAAGAATTCCACCTATACCAATTAAAACAGTAAGCACTACAGAGTAAAGAGTAAATTTTCCCCTCCCTGTTGACGGGGAGGGGATAGGGGGTGGGGTTTTATCATTAATTATGTTGACCTAATTAAATACTTACTTAAGATAGAGGGAAAAAATACATCTACGACTCATTATTAATAATAAATAGACATTTGTTCTAAATTTAATTGTTAATAAAAGTTATAAAAATTTAACAAGCAAGACTATGATTACCCAAAATTTTGTAATTCTGTTAAAGGAAATGGTTCCCTGCTTTGGCGCTAAACAGTCTGGAGATTGTAGTGTAAATCTTGGCTGTGGTTGCAAAAATCCAGGCACACAGTTACATTGTGAAGAATGCCCTTATCTGGAAGCTTGTTTGTCTCGTTCTAAAACATTTAAAGCTTCTATTTAGTATTTAGGGAACGCCAGCGATTAATTGCCGCAGCTAACTCTAAGCGTCTGAAGAATACCAAATCTCCGTCTGGGAATGATGTCAGTATATCAAAGCCTTGTGCTGTAATATCCGCGATCGCATTATCTAAAATCTCTGGGAGTGTGTGATGATCGAGATAATGCTGAGCAATATAGCTGATCGTAGCAGCGATCGCTCTCAATTGACCTACTTCTACAAGCTGTTCTACTGCGGATAAATCTATTTCCTCTTTGTTGAAAATAATAATATCTAAATCTCGGACTTTCCACTCGCGTTTGTACTGAGTAAAATTCGACTGAGATTTATTCGCTAATAAAATTCTTGCTGTGAATTTTCCAAACTCTTGACCACCTTCAGTAGTACGATTAGTTGTATATTGTTGTGCAATCGCTTTGGCTTTCTGGGTCACTTCTGAGGGTTGAAAATTTTGCATTGCAATCACGGTATCTGCAACATCAAAATAATCACCGCTACCACCCATTACCAAGATAGTAGACACGCCATATTCTGTATAAAGTTGTCTGACTTTATCAATAAAAGGTGTGATCGGTTCAAAATCTTTGGCAATCAAAGCTTGCATTCTGCGATCGCGGATCATAAAGTTAGTAGCAGCAGTGTCTTCATCTATTAATAACAACTGCGTACCAGCTTCTAACGCCTCAATAATATTGGCTGCTTGGGAAGTGCTACCACTAGCATTTTGTGTAGAAAAATTAGTAGTTGAACGATTTTGCGGGAGATGATTAATAAACGGTGAAATATTTACACCTATAATACTGCGCCCATCTTCAGCACTAATTTTAACTGCGAATGAATTTGTAATAACTAATTCCCGTCCATCATTAGGGATATGGTTATAAATTCCTAATTCAATCGCTTTTAATAAAGTAGATTTACCATGATAACCACCCCCAACAATTAAAGTAACGCCTTGGGGTATCCCCATACCTGTTACTAAACCACGATTGGGACAATTAAACTCTATTCTTAAACTATCTGGAGATTTAAACGGTATTACTTGATCTAAAAGTGGTTTTTCATCTACGCCACTGCAACGAGGTAAAATTGCACCATCAGCAACAAAAGCAACTAACTTTTTTTCACTAAGTTTTTCTCTAATAAAATCTGCATCTTCAGCAGTAGTAATATGATTTTCAATTGCTACGGCATCGAGATTACTATATATTAATGTGCGTTCAATTAATTGCGGAATTTGTTGGCATAGTAATTCTACTGCTTCGGGTGCATTAATCCGCCGACCATCGCCAGGTAAACCAACAACAAAGCGTATTTCTACAAACTCATCATTGATAAATGCAGAAGTGCGATCTAAGATAGCTTGACTTGGAAGTGCGATCGCAATTAAGCCACTATTTCCTGTTCCGCGTCTTTGGCGGATAGACTGGGTGGCATGGTAAAATTCCCGTGTAAGATAATCTCGTAGGGCAATTTCTCGGCTACGATTTTGATAGACATGACGGGGAAACTTAGCAATTGTTTGGGGAATTTTTACCCGTAATTGGCTAGGTGTAGCAAAAGGATCTCCCTGTACGCGGTCAATAATTAAAGTAAAATTGGGAAAATCGTAACTTCCGCGAATGTCTTTATAAGCTTTATATCCGCGATGATCTAGGGAAATTAATAATTGACGTAGATTTTCTTGGTTTGCCATTTTCTCTTTAAAGGCGGGAGAAGTAATGGCAAGTATAACCTGTACTAAATTTTATCCAACCACTGTTTTGGATCGCGTTTTGTATGGAAGCAAGCAAGTACAAAAACCGTATCTTGGTCAAAAACGTAGAGTATTATGTATGGGAATCGACGGATTAATACTTTTCTTACCTATTTGTGGATGATTTTGTAAGCCAGGGGGTTTCGTCCTATTCCAGACAAGCAAGCATCAACTGCACGGACAAACTCAGAACCCAAACCAGGATTATTTAGATTCGTACCACTCAAAAGCATCCTGAATATCGTATTCTGCTTCTGGTTGAATAATCAGCTTATAGTTCATCGCGAGAAGTCTAACCGTTTTTTAACCTCTTCCCAACTAGAACCATTTGTAGGGTTTTCCTGGTAATTTTCTAACCGTCGATCTAATTCTTGTTGTTGCGCTTCACTCAAGGGAAGTTCCTCTTGCTGTTGAGAAATACTATCCCATAAATCTTCAGCTAATTGAATACGTTCTGCAACACTGAGTTGAGAAATGTCAACTTTCAACAGGGGATGGGAACTCATTAGTACAGAGTTATGGTAATGATTTTACCTATTTTACAGCATTGCGGTTGGAGATATTTTGACAATGAGATCGCTCCTAGCTGTTCACTTTAGTTAATATATATTATGGATAAACAATTGGTATCTCTGCACAGCAGAAGATTTATCCTCAAGAATAGATATATTGTTGTAATTGAGCGATCGCATATTGATTTCATTTTATGACAAACAGCAATAACACAATTGAACTGGGAAAATTTTTGAAATGGGCGGGTGTAGTTCAAACTGGGGGTGAAGCTAAGATACTCATCCAAGCAGGTAGAGTTAAGGTGAATGATGTGATCGAGACGCGCCGAGGACATAAATTAGTAGAAGGCGATCGCGTTTTTGTAAACAACAGAACTTTCACCGTCGAGTTAAGTTAATTCAACTCTACATAATTAAGCGTAAAACAAAACTTCCCTCCCCGTAAAGGGGCAGGGGCTGGGGGTGGGGTTCTTTTTACTAAGAATGAGCGAGCGCGATAATTTTTTCAGCTACTTCTTCTGATACGGGCATAACTGATAATCTATTGCCTTTTTTTATTACAGCTAATTCGCGATCGCTAAATTCTTGCTTAAGTTTTTCTAAAGAAATAATAATAGAAAAAGCTTCTACGAATTCTACAATTACAGTTTGCCATCGGGAGGACTCTTTACTTGATTTTGGATCGTAGTAAGGACTATTAGGATCAAACTGCGTATGATCTTCCACGTTACTTTCTACCACAGACATTAACCCCACAATTCCAGGTGGTACAGCATTAGAGTGATAGAAAAATGCTAAATCACCTGGTTGCATTTTGCGTAAAAAATTACGTGCTTGATAGTTACGCACACCATCCCAAACTGTAAAACCTTGCTTTTGCAAATCAGTAATACTAAATGCTTTTGGTTCCGACTTCATCAACCAATAATTCATCTTTATTGCTGCTTACTTCCATTCAACAAATATTTGCTTAATTTTACCCATCGCTTCATCTGCGTGTGATCTATTTTTGGAAAAATTTATCTTCTCATTATTTGTTGAATTATCAACTTATTTTAAAATTGGCTCTGTTGGAGAGACAGTGGCTAAATATTTAGCTGTGTCAGTTAAGTTAAATTTGCCGTTATCGTAATTAGTTACTATTGCTCTCACTTGCGCTTGCACTTCTAGAAACTAACTAATTATTAAAAAATGTTAGCGCTGCTCGTTAAACTAACACTCTGACTCTTGTTATTTCAAACTAGCACCTACATTGAGGCGATGAAAAACAGGTTATTTTAAAGATTCTCTAGCTTGTAAAAAACCTAATATATTTAAATGGACTTGAAATACTGAAATATGTGTAAAATATAAAAATTACCTTAAAAGAGAATGATTGTAATTGATTAATTATTATGTATATAATTATTGTTGGTGCAGGAGCCGTAGGCTCTAGTTTAATAAAACTAGCTTTGCAAAACGATCATAAAGTGGCGATGATCGAATCTGACCAAGAAAGAGCGCAAGCAGTGTTACAAAACTATGATGTGCAAGTATTTCATGCAAACATTGCCCAAGGTGGAATTTTAGATGAAGCAGATGCCGATAATGCTGATGCGATAATTGCTACTACAGGTGATGATTCAGCTAATTTAATGACAATGTTTCTTGGTAAAGAACGTGGTATCAAGACATTAATTAGTATGATTAACGATCCACAGCATCAAGGAATGTTTGAACGCTTAGGCGCACAAGTACTTGTAGATCCAGAAGTAATTATTGCTAAACATCTTTATAATTTTATGGATAAAAAGTGAATATTAAAATTAATTGGTTAAGTCGCAATACTAAGGCAATTATACGAGATGTAGGTTTATTGTTACACCTACCAGGAATCATGGCTTTAGTTTCATTACCTATTTGTTTTATATTTAGTGAGTATTATACTATTCCAGCGTTTTTATTGACAGCTTTAGCTTCTTTAAGTATCGGTCAATTACTATATCAAATTGGCGATTATTCTAGTGACACACGTTTACGCCATGCGATGTTGGTTGCAGCAATAAGTTGGGGTGTAGTACCGTTTTTAGGTGCAATTCCATTTTTAGCGATCGCATCTCATTTTGCCACACTTCCCGAAGCATCCCAAACTATCTTAAATTTTCAAAATCCTGGCAATGCGCTGTTTGAATCATTTGCTGGATTCAGCAGTGCAGGATTAACAATGGCACTGCATCCTAGTAAATTACCACACAGTTTACAGTGGTGGCGATCGCTGATGCAATGGATTGGCGGTGTTGGTATTATCGTGCTAGTCATCGCTGTACTAGAACCTAGCACAGATGCTTATGAACTTTATTATGCCGAGGGACGGGAAAAAAGAATTGCCCTCACTGTAACTAAAACTGTCCGCAAAATTTGGAAAATTTACTTATTCTATACAGCATTGAGCATTTTATTATTGCGAATAACAGGGATGCGTTGGTGGGAAGCAATTAATCATGGTTTAACAGGTATTGCTACAGGTGGATTTGCGATCACAGATGACAGCATGAGTAGTTATAGTATTCCTATGCAACTGGCAATGATTATTATTTTGATTTTAGGTTCTATTAGTTTTGCCATTCATTATCAACTACTAACTCAGCGACGTTTATCTGTATTGTGGCAAGATGCCCAACATCGCGCATTGTGGTTTCTCTTAGTATTAGGAACAATCCTACTATTATTAGAAAACTTTTGGCATAGCCAATCATTTCTTTGGCTAGACTCACTATTTCAATGGATTTCCGCCTTAAGTACCTGTGGTTTTAGTACCGTCAAATTGCAAAATTGGAGTCCCACAGCTAAATTGTTATTAAGTATAGCAATGATTTTTGGTGGTGCGGCTGGTTCTACAGTTGGTGGACTTAAGCTAAAGCGAGTAGCATTTCTGTACAAAGCGATCTTATGGCGTTTTAGTAGGCTTTCTCTACAACCCCACGAACTAATGCGCTACAAGCTAGAAAATAAAGTGCTAACAGAATCAGAAGCTAGTCGCCAAATTAAAGGTGCTGCTGTTTTAGCACTGTTATGGATAAGTTTATTAATATTTGGTGTTTTAATATTACTGCACGTAGTTAAACCAGAATACACTTTAAGTGACGTAATTTTTGAAGGTGCATCAGCTTTAGGAAGTGTTGGTTTATCTATAGGTATTTCTCAACCAGACTTACACTGGTTAGGTAAATTAATTTTAATATTATTTATGTGGATGGGGCGATTAGAAATTGTCCCGGTAATATTATTATTTTCGGCAATTGTATCAAACATAAAAAGCCTGCGTAGGCAGGCTTAGTTAGTATAGCCCCACCTTTAATGGTGAGGGCTAATGGGATATCAGATATTAGTAATTAGCGTCGATCTACATTCAAGCGATCGCCTGCATTAACATCCAATTCTTCCCGACGTACTTGACCTTCCGCAGTAGCAGTTTCTTGAGTTACTTCTTTGCTAACTCTAACTTCCTCACGCACAAAAGCTTCTTTGTGAACATCAGGAGTTTCTTTATAAACATCCACCCGTGCAACTTCACCTTCGTTGAACTTAGCTTCACCAGGACTAACAACACGCCCTGTATCAGATGGGCTAGTGCGTTCAATTACCACGCGCTCTGTTTCGATTGGTACTGAAACCCTCGCAGTCTCAGTTTCCACGTGTTTACCAACCGTTACTTCCCCTGCCTTAGCACGGGTTTTATTAGCTACCAACCGTTCTTGATACAACTTTAGGGTTTTATGATTCTGATCATTCATCCCGTACAAATCGACATCGTGATCGTAGTTGTAGCTACCTGCCTGACTATAGTTAGCACCAGCTACAGGAGCAGCCGCATAAGGAGTAGTTAAGGGTGCTGTATCTATAGGTGCAGAAGTATCTAAATTTGCTGATGTTTCTACACCTTGAGGGCGATAAACTCCCCTGACACGCTCTTCATAATCATGATCAATTTTCAGATCGTCGTTAAATTCAGGTAAAGCTTTGGCTTGCTCCTTAGTTAACCCCGTTGCATAAATCCGTCGGTTATTATCATCAATCCGTGCGCGACCCATTGGTAATAATACTTGCTTACCGAAAATCCAGCCACCTGTGTCGATTACCAAGTAACGAAAATTACCGGATTCATCAACTAAAATATTTTTGACACTTCCAACCTTTTCATCGTCTATATCTGCATAGACATCCATTCCTTTGACATCATCACCGTCAAAAGTAGCTTGGTAGTCGTCATCAAGTTCCTCGAGCTTGTAAAGTACCATATTAAAATTCCTCAGTTTTATAGTTCACTTACTACCGAGGCTAAAAATTATTAACTCGACTTCCATCTTTCTCAGGTAAGAGTTAATTTAACGCTTTAGCTAATTTCTTTAATTCACTGCCGCCATAAATATTGATATTCCATTAGACAGAAGTAATTATTTTAATAATTATTTATCGTAAACCTTGCAGGCAGTTTGTTCCAACGTGGAATAACATAAGCGCTAAATATAATTGAAAAATTATCGTCTGCCCAAAATAAAATAAAGAGGAACTTTATCATGGTTATGAAATACAATAAAAATTTTATTGCACCAAGTAAGTTGATCGCTAGAGGAACAATTATATTACTTTGTGCAGGGTTAGTGACAGCTTGTGAAAATCAAACAGCCGAAAAGCCAGACGTAATCGTTGTTAGTCCTAGCCCCGCTACACCCGCACCAACAACTCCCGCCCCAGCGACAACCCCGACTGGTACACCCACAACAACTCCAACTAATTCTTCTACTTCTCAAACAACTACCACAACTACAACTACTACTGAACCAATCACAGATGTAACAGTTATTGTTACCGAACCTAGCCCACAGTCTTTAGTTAATAGAAGGGTAGAATTCACTAACGTGAAAGTGCAGAATGTTAACGGCGATCGCACTTTCTGGGTTGGTCAAAGTAATAATCAAAGATTGTTCGTTGTCCTAGATCCCGCATTAGATAAAGGTAGTGCTGAAAATAAAGTAAGTATTAAGGCAGGACAGCTACTCGATACCACAGGAACTATCAAGAAAATGCCCACGGCAGCACAAGCACAACAGCAATGGGGTTTAAGTGCAGCAGAAGCGCAAGCAATTCAAAACCAAACTATCTACTTGCAAACAGACACAATCAATTTTAAGAGCGCTACTTAAGCCTTCGTAGGTCAACATCATTAAACCTAAAACAAAACCATGCCCCCACCCCCCTATCGGAGTGGGGAAACATTGACGCTCATTCTATGGTGTTATGAATCCTGAAGCATCATTATCTACAGCATGGCTCAAAGTTCAGGGGATGATCAACGGCACAATTGTGATGCTGCCAAATATTGTTGCCGCTTTGATCATTTTCTCCATTTTTTATGCCATTGCTAAATCGCTCAAGTCTATTGTCAAACGAATTACTCGCAGACATAGACACGCAAGAAATTTGGGATTGGTGCTAGGAAGATTAGCAGAAGGAATTGTACTTTTAGTCGGTTCATTTGTCTCGTTATCTGTTATTTTTCCCTCATTCAAAGCAGGAGATTTAATTCAATTGTTAGGAATTAGTGGGGTAGCCATAGGCTTTGCCTTTCGTGATATTCTGCAAAATTTCCTGGCTGGTATTTTGATTTTGTTAACTGAGCCATTTAAAATTGATGACCAAATTATTTTTAATGATTATGAAGGAACAGTTGAAAATATTCAAACACGCGCAACCACAATCAGAACTTATGATGGTCGTCGAATTGTAATTCCTAATTCAGAATTGTTTACCAATTCAGTAATAGTAAACACCGCTTTTGAACATCGTCGTTTAGAATATGACATCGGGATTGGTTACGGTGACGACATTGATAGGGCAAAAGAGTTAATTTTAGAAGCAATATATAGCGTCAATGGGATTTTAAAAGACCCCGCCCCCGATGCCTTGGTAATTGATTTAGCTGATAGTACAGTCAATATTCGTGCGCGTTGGTGGATTCAACCACCACGACGGGCAGATGCTATGATTGCACGGGATAAGGTCTTAACTGCAATTAAGAAAAAGCTAACTGCTCATGGCATTGATCTGCCTTTCCCTACACAGCAGATATTATTTCACGATCAAACTGAAGAGACAGATGGCGATCGCACCCGTCAGCGTGAAGGGTGGCCAGCAGGTAAAAAAGAAGTGCCAAAACCCCGCAGTATCGGCGGTTCATTGAGAAAGCTGGCGGAAACCCGCTCCTCGCGCAGAGATGGCAACGGGAATAATCATAGCTATGAAAATCCAGCTAATTAAAGCTCTGCCACACCTAGCGTATAAGTGTTGCAGGATGTCATATTATGTCCGCTCTCATTACCTGTAATAAGAACTGATTGACTTGTAGGGTCAGGTTAAACCAAGATATTGAGCAGTAGCAAGTTCTATCTGTCAACCCGCCCCTACGCATATTATGGTTAATCGACCGAACTTGATCGCATAAATATTAAAACTGAACTTTAAAACAAGAGTAATAATTTTAATTGAAATGGTATGAATACTAATGTTGTTTTATTTGACTTTTCTATGTGCAGTTGCCCTCGCGATCGTGCATTTATACTCTGGTAAACTACGTTTTCTTAAGTCAATACCGCGTAGTCATTGGCTGTCCCTAGCTAGTGGTGCTTCTGTTGCTTATGTATTTGTTCATATCTTTCCTGAACTCAGGAAGGCACAAACAACTGTTGAACAGGTAGAAATTGAGATATTAAAGTTTTTAGAACACCATGTTTATCTGATGGGGTTGCTAGGTTTCACTGTATTTTATGGGCTTGAACGTCTGGCTAAGACATCACGCCAGCTTAACCGAGAAGCTGGAGAGGGGGATGCTACCACTGCGAGCGTATTTTGGTTACACATCATATCTTTTGCTCTTTACAACATTGTGGTCGGTTACTTACTAATTCACCGAGAAGAAACTACCATTATTAGCCTATTATTCTTTTTTATAGCGATGGCGCTACATTTTATGGTGAATGATTATGGTTTACAGGAACATCACAAAGCCAGCTACAAAAATATTGGTCGGTGGATACTAGCAGCAGCGATTATTATTGGCTGGGCAATAGGAACAGCCACAGAAATTTCTGAACAGGCGATCGCATTACTTTTTGCTTTTCTCGCAGGAGGTGTGATCCTTAACGTTCTCAAAGAAGAACTACCACAAGAACATCAAAGTCGTTTTTGGGCTTTTGCAGTCGGTGCTGCGGTTTATGCAGCTTTTTTACTAACTCTCTAAATTGTAAGCAAAACAAGCCATTGAAATGCCATAGATCAAAAGCATTAATTCTTGAGCGAAGGTCGCCCAGACTTACTGCCAGAGGATTCTGTGGGTACTGGACTTTCTACTACTGATGCCTGAGCCAGTACAGGTTCCTGCGACTCGGTGATGTTCAGCCCACCAGAGCGATACTCAACAGATGCTAGTAGAATATCTAGCACACCTGCCTGTTTAGCATAATCTATCGCCTGATGTGTCACTAATTCACCCACATTTAAAATAAAATTGTCATCGTTATCTAAAATTACTCGGTTAACAGGTCGCCCCAATGCCACTCTAATACGTTGCTCCTCAGTAGCTTGAAAGTTGCGTTTTTGAAAGCTCTTAACTATTGCCTTTAACTGTCCCCAGAAAGCGGGTTGATCTGGAGAAGTTGGCATTACACCATATACAGAAGTCTCACCAGCAGAATTAACAGATGTAGGCAGTTGTTTACCTGTTTGAGCAAATTTTGTAGAAAAGCGCGATGTTTTTTCAGTTGTCAAACCAACTGCTGCAATTAATTCTTGTTCTTTGTGATAATTTTTCGCTAGTTCAATAACTTTATTAGTAACAATTTGTCCTTGAGCGCCAATAAAAAATCCTTCTTTTGTTTGTATTGACTTTTGTAATCTTCTACCTTTTGATTGTTCAACAGTATAACTATTAACAGAATCTCGCGGCTGACAATAACCTTTTTCTTGACTATCAAACACCTGTTTATTATTGATTGGGATAAATTCTGGAACTTGTGGCTCTGCTCTTAGTAGTAGATCATTTTGTATTATGGTAGCTTGATCTGAAACTTGACCGCCAGCAGCTAAATATAGTTGATTTAAAATACCCCAACGCATCGCTGCCTCTACATCCTTTAGCGTCACTAACTGACCTTGTACAACTAAGGGCGTACCATCAGGAGTAATCACCGTTCGATCTACAGTTTTGCCAATCACAAAAGCTTTTTGTTGAGTTGGTTCAACATTTTGTTGTAATACTGTAACAGCTTCTTGAGTAGGTAGTAATAATTTTACTGGATTAATATTTGACGTTAGTGTAAGCTCATTTTTTCCTAATTCAAGCTCACCTGGGATATAAGATTGAGGCAATTCACGATCAAATAAGACAGAATTTTCATCCTTGATTTCAACAATTTGTTCTTCCATCAAATCTACAGTTTCAGGGGGGACAAACGCCACATCCACACCTATTCTGATTGTCTGTGGTGCTGGCACAAATGAGTGTCCAGTTTCAGGATGAGCAAACATTCCACCTTCGACTTCATATCCTTCAATTTGACCGTTGCGTTCATCGAAGTATAAATCAATCATTGTACCCAAGAAGCGACCATCTGTGGTCATCACCCTTGTGTCTTTCAGTACATTATTACGTTCTAAAATTTTTTTAACTTCACGTATTTTTTTAGCAGCTACAACTGCAAACTTCCATTTTGCAATTACTGCATCTGGCCCAATGGCGTGTACATCTTCTATCGGTATTACCTTAGCAGCATTAAACCAACCACTGTCAGACACTAAAAAGGCAAGAATGTAATTACTATTATGGTCAAAAATCACATCGGCAACTTTTTCAATTTGTTTGCCTGTATCGTAGGTGATAATCGGCTTACCGATGATGTCACTTCCTTTCAGCATTTAACTTTTGCCTCTAGATAATCTTTTAGTAATGCTCAGTTGTAGATTGTCTTTTAAATCAACAGTTGGAATTTTTTAAACGATCGCTATAAAAATAATTTAAACAGTAATTAACTTAGCTTATCTAATGGGGTATTTTTTTCAAAAAAGTATATTAAGGCAATGATTATGTATAACAGCTTAGAGCATATCAGAAAAATAATTAGCCGTGAATAATATCTCTATCAATCTGCGCCAAATTTTCGGTATCAAACATCTTTAATTAATTTTGTAAATATGCTGTTAGTTACATAAACCGTTAGCTATCATCTCAACCGCTTTGATAACTGACGGAGTAAAGTAGCTTATTTTTACATAATTTTATTGCAATTCTCTGAGGGGAATCGCACCTCTTGACAAAAGGTTAATTCCCCTTGTTTTAAAAGAAAAAATTTTAAATCCCCCTTTTGAAGGGGGATTTAGGGGGCTCTCTCTGTAAGCCCTGAGTAATAAATTTCTTGCTGCTAGCTTTCTGTAATCAAGAGAATTGATTTAACTTTAGCGCCGTCTACCACTACCAAATGAGCGGCTTCTGCTACCACTAGAACGCCCACTACCAAAACCACTAGGGCGATTAACACCACTAGGACGAGATCTATTCGACTGACGTAAGGTGCTAGAACCGAAACCGCCACCTGTAGAACGAGTACTTTGTTGTGGTACGCGGCGGGTAGTTGTTGGTTGATTGTATGAAGGTGACCTTAAGCGACCACTTGTCCGCAAAACTTGACGATTTCTCACCACTGGCGGTGGCGATTGATAGCGAGTTTGGTAACGTTCAACTGCTTGATTATAAGTATTGCCATAACCTCCATGACCTACCATCAGCCCACCTGGTTGATAGACAGGTGGCATATAGTATTGAGGTCTAAATAACAAGCTACCTACAGCTTGACCAGCTAATGCTCCAGCAAAAGGAGCCCAAAAGTTAGATTGTTGGCGTACTACAACTGTTTGTGGTTGTCCTGTTTGGGGATCTGTCTTAGTTTCAGTGACGTTGTGGACATATTCAATTTTGAAATCCTCCGTCAGGTGTAAAACTCCCTGACCATTATTCATTTCCAAATAGCTCTTTTGCCCAGAAGAAATTTCTTCATCCGTCAGACGAGCCATCTGTAAATCTGTATTGCGATAAACAGGAGGCGCTCCCGATGGGGTGTTGAGCAGCATTAAAGTGTATTCCCCATTAGAGTCATCGTAAGTCGCCTGCTGCACTGGATATTTACCATCGCTCAAACGCGTGGTTTGAGTCGATGTTGTTTTGAAATCACGATTTTGGGATTGTGTTGGGGGAGGAGAACCACACCCTATTGTCGTCAAACACAAAGCCAACGACATGACAATTATTGTTAATTTACGCCACATAAACATGGAATAAGTTGTGATTATTACCTGATGATCTTAGCGAATACCTCTATAGCTATTCGCAGTAATTTATTGATGGAAATCCATACTTGACAAGGTTTACCCAGAAAGATGAGTGGTCAAGATGCCTGCACTACTTAGGTGGTTAGTAGGGTTTTCGCTTGTAAGTCTTACTCGAATATTGCCTAATACTAAAGATTACGGCAATTTACAGGCTCTCTACTAGCTCAGAAAGCGCTTTTAAAGCGGGATTAATTCTGGAAAATTTGTCAAGAGTTGATCGTTAGTCAGTTCATCTCCAAATTGTGCTGGAGAATAATGAACTTGAATCGCTCGTAGTCTTTCTTGATAATGTAAATTAATTAATGCTTTCAGACCAGCTTTGAGAGCAGAAATGTTTGATAAATCTGTTTCCAATTTAGGTTCTTCACCTTCTGCCGCTACCGTAATCATTACAACCAAGTTGCGTGTCACAGGCAAAGATAAAGGCTGATCTTGCGGGGAACTTCCTTCACTGGAAAAAGGTTCACTGAGGTATCTTTGTGCAGAGTCAGTAAACAATTCATTTACATAATCTCCAGCTTCACCCTCATCCCACAAAACATCACCTTCATTAGCAGCAGATTGCCAGTAAGTATCGTATTGTAATAAGTTTTCACAAATCTCAACGAGTCCTTCTCCTAGAATATTTAAATCTCCATCAGATTCGACTGCTTCCCTAGCAGCACGGTTAAGGATACCCAATAGAGGAGCAACTTCTGCACCTGCTAAATGGATAAACAAACGAGCAACTACAAATCGAGTTTTGCCACTAAACTGATTGAAGCGATCGCGCAAAGAACTCATCAGAACGCCTCTAAATGTCAATAATATCAACCATCACATTAGTTTAATTTAAATCTAGTACTGCTGATAACCTCAGATAGGTATACCTAAGTAGCTGGCGGAAAATCAACTTAAGATGAAGGCTGATAATTGTTAATTGTTAATTGTTAATTGTTGATCGTACCATTGTAAAATTCGATTCCAAGCCCACCAAGGATCAGGATCTCCAGCAAGTCGTTGGCTAACTTGGCTACTAATATAGCCAACATGACCGCCATAACGAGTTAGCAATAAATCTATGTAAGGGTTGTGAGCAGCAGCTAACTGCAAGTCTGTCACAATACTTGGGTCAAACATCGGGTCATCAATCGCATATAAAATCAAAGTAGGTTTATCTAAGTGAGGCAAGATGTGTAACCCACTACTAGCCTCGTAATATGCCTCTACAGATGGGAAACCCAGCCGTTTAATTACCAATTCGCGATCAAAGCTCCAAATACTATTAGCACGTTTAATTGCCGCCGGATCTATTTCTGTAGGGTGAGCCTCATAAATGCGCCAAGCAAGTTTGATTAATTCTCGTGTAATTGCCTGTTCCAAATACCTCCCGAAGCGATCGCGCACTAAATAAGATAAAGAACGAGTGGAATCAAGGCTCGGACAAATAACCGCCGCACCACCAATATCATCTGAGTGCAACCCTAGCTGATTACCTTCCGTTGTTAGTTCGTGAGCAGCTTTAACTGCCCATAGTGCTAGTTGTCCACCCAAAGAGTACCCTGTAAACCAAAATGGTGCAGGGCAACCCATTGTTTTAGCTTCAGCCGCAATGCGAACAAAATCTTCTCCCTCGTACAACCCATCTGAAGTTAAACTCGGAGATAATTCTGCTGTCTTACCGTGCGCCCTCCAGTCAAACAAAACCACTGCATAACCTTGGGCAAACGCTTTACGCCCCAGTAACCTGAGAAACCATTGGTTATCTAAAGAACCTGTAATCCCATAAGTGCCAACAATTGTACCGCGAGGGTTTTCTGGGATAGCAACAATACCAAAAATCTGCACTCCTCCAGCACCAACAAAAACTCTCTCCTGGTAAGCTGGCTCTGGGTCTAATATAGTTTTTTCCCAGGTACGACTAGCTGATAAAGCCGTGTAAAGAGTCATTGCCATACCGTTTCGGAGAAACAACGGTGGAGTGTAGTTAGGATAAGGCATAAACTCTAGATCTACAAACAGTAACCACGATCGCGCGATCGCTCACTGTGGTAAACCATTATTACAACAACATAAATAAACAAAGACAATAACAAAATCAGCAACATTCTTTGCCTATCTTAAGAAAGAATTTAGAATCCTTCGTATAATCTGTACAGGAATCTTTATTTTTATGTCAAGATTCTTATTTAACTTTTACAAAACTGTACCTTAGCTAAAAGTTTTAACTAATGCCTCGGATACTTGTTATTGATGATGACGCGGCGATCGCAGAATTAGTCGCTATAAATTTGGAGATGGCTGGTTATGATGTTACTCAGGCATCAGACGGTATTAAAGGTCAGGCTTTGGCTATGCAGCTTGTGCCAGATTTAATTATGCTTGACCTCATGTTGCCCAAGGTAGATGGTTTTACCGTTTGCCAGCGTCTACGTCGGGATGAGCGTACAGCCGATATTCCGGTGTTAATGTTAACGGCTTTGGGCCAAACTCAAGATAAAGTAGAAGGTTTTAATGCAGGTGCAGATGATTACCTCACCAAACCCTTTGAACTCGAAGAAATGCTAGCACGGGTGCGAGCTTTATTGCGACGAACAGATCGTATCCCCCAAGCTGCTAAACACGCAGAAATTTTAATTTACGGGCCATTGACCCTTGTACCAGAAAGGTTTGAGGCAATATGGTTTAATCAAACAGTTAAACTCACCCATTTAGAATTTGAGCTTTTGCACTGTTTATTACAGCGACATGGACAGACAGTTTCCCCTAGTGAAATTCTTAGAGAAGTTTGGGGCTATGATCCAGATGACGATATTGAAACCATTCGCGTCCATATTAGACACTTAAGAACAAAATTAGAACCCGATCCTCGCCATCCTCAATACATCAAGACAGTTTATGGCGCAGGTTACTGTCTAGAGATACCAAGTGTACAAAACTCGACAGAGAATGCTGGCTCTTCTGTTATTGAACGCTAGAAATTTTGTTTGTACTCACTTCCAATAAAGATAATAAAAAGCCGACGTTTCGTCGGCTTGAAGCTTCCACCAATATATAATCTGGTTTTCACAGTAGAAGTACTAAGGAGCTAGTGCATTTCCGCGCAGTAGGCTACCAATTGTCTTAGCAGTAATCTTCATTTGTACTAAGGGGTTGGCTGGAACTACTGTTTTATAAAGATAGCTATCGAAAGTTAAACGCTGAACATCGCGGTCAGCACACATTTCTACAAATGCTTCACGGGTAGCATCTGAGCGGTAGAAAACATTTTGCAAAATGTCTAACACTTTGTATGTCAGACCATATTTCTTATCCCAACGCTTTAAGTAAAGCTTGAGGTCGTTTTCTGTAGGAATTTTTTGACCACTCTGGGATACTTCTACAATAGTCTCTGCACACATCCGACCAGATTTAGCTGCAAAGTAAATACCTTCGCCAGAAGACTTGGTAACGTAACCTGCTGCATCTCCTACCAAAGCGACTCTACCAACAACACGGCGGGGTCTGGGATGTTCAGGGATGGGATGAGCTTCGACTTTAATAATCTCGCCACCTGCAAGTTTTTTGGCAGCACGGGCGCGGATACCTGCTTGCAGATTTTTGATATCAGCTTTGTTTACCTTCATAGTACCAGTGCCAACGGCAACGTGGTCGTATTTAGGGAAAACCCAGGCGTAGAAGTCAGTGGAGACATCGTTGCCCACGTACATTTCTGCCAAATCGTGGTAGTAAGCCATTTTATTTTCTGGCAGACGAATCCGCTCTTGGAAAGCGATCGCATAATTGTAATCACCAGCGTCAATAGCCTTAGCTACACGAGAATTTGCACCATCTGCCCCGATAATTAAATCAACTTTCAGGGTTTTAGCTGTTCCTTCCAAGCTGCCATTTGAGTGATCGGCATAGTGGAGGGTATAAGCATCAGTATTGTTGCTGGGAATATCTATTTTATGAACAGTGCCATTGATCAGCTTGGCACCTAACTTAGCCGCGCGATCGCGTAGGAAGCCATCCAGCACTTCCCGACGGCACATCCCAATATATTCGTCTTTTTTTTCTATATTTATATCAACTTCAACATTAGATGGCGAGATCATCTTCATTTTTCTCACCTGCCGATCAATAATTTGCGGCGGCAAGTCAAACTCGCTGACCATACACAGTGGAATTGCACCGCCGCAGGGCTTGGCATTGTCTAGCTTGCGCTCAAACAAGTAAGTTTCAATTCCAGCTTTGGCAAGCGTCTCAGCAGCAGAGGAACCAGCCGGACCTGACCCAACAACAGCAACCCTTAGTACCAAAGTTCTTCTCCCAATCACTTACGGTTACAAGGTGTGATGTTAGCACGGACTTTTGCCCTCGTTGCTATAAGACTTTATACTTTTGGCATAAATGAAACACACCTTAACAAATCACTTCATTATTGGGTTAGCCTTCTGAAATTATTTAAACTATCGCAAGAAATACAAGAAACTCCATCAATTTGCCGAACCGTGATATAAACTACAGTAAATATATCGACTAACCGAAGTTGCAAAGTTATGAGAGTAACTTACCAAAAAGTGTCGCTAGGGTACCAACACTGTAACGCGCTTGTCAGTGTGTGGAGGAATTGATACCAGTAAATAATTCCTACCTGTCCTGTGAACTAAGTAGGGAAATTGAGTACTTCCAACCTAGTTTATTTGATGTGGTGCAGGGCTACTAAAAGCCTACTCTATAGTCGTTACTCCGGCTTGATGTAGGTAGTTTACCATAGCTGAATTCAAACAGGTGTTTGGTCTATTAGTCTTAATTAAGTGGCAAGTCCAGAGGTAAATATAAGTGGGCATTATTGTTGAAAACGTATCTAAGCAGTTTGGTAGTTTTAAAGCTGTTAACGAAGTTAATATCCAAATTGAATCGGGTTCGTTGGTAGCTTTGCTGGGGCCTTCAGGTTCTGGAAAGTCTACCCTGTTGCGATTAATTGCAGGTTTAGAGATGCCAGATACAGGGAAAATCTGGCTGACTGGTGAAGATGCAACCTATCAGAGTGTCCAAGAACGCAATATTGGATTTGTGTTTCAGCACTATGCTTTGTTTAAGCACCTGAGTGTACGCCAGAATATTGCCTTTGGCTTGGATATTCGCAAGGCATCAAAAGCTAAAATTAAGCGGCGGGTAGAAGAACTGCTAGAGTTAGTACAGTTGAGCGGACTAGGCGATCGCTATCCTTCTCAACTATCTGGAGGTCAAAGACAACGCGTCGCACTAGCAAGATCCCTAGCAGTTGAACCTCAAGTTTTGCTACTTGATGAACCTTTTGGCGCACTAGATGCGAAAGTTCGTAAAGATTTACGTGCCTGGTTAAGAAGACTTCACGATGAAGTTCATGTAACAACGGTATTTGTTACTCACGATCAAGAAGAGGCAATGGAAGTCTCAGATAAAATTGTGGTGATGAATAAAGGCAAGGTGGAACAAATTGGTACACCAGCAGAAATATATGACCATCCAGCCTCAGCCTTTGTGATGAGCTTTATTGGGCCTGTGAACGTTTTGCCCAGTACATCCCATATTTTCCAAGGCAATGGGTTTGAGTCGGCACATCCTGAGATGTATCTGCGCCCCCATGATGTTTTAATTCAAACCCAACAAAATGGCGCAACTGTACCTGCCGTAGTTAGCCGTTTAATTCATTTAGGCTGGGAAATTCAAGCAGAATTAACCTTAGATGATGGTCAGGTGCTAATGGTGCATTTAACTCGAGAACGTTTTGATGAGTTGAAAATAGAACCACAACAGCGGGTATTTGTTAAACCAAAAGATGCTAAATCTTTTCCACTATACTATTCAATTTAGCACGCATACCCTAACTGCGATCGCTTCAGAGGTTAGGGTAATTAGCAATCAACAATTAACAATTAACGACTACAATTTTAAATTTAATTATGCACATCTTGTTAAGACAAATCAGTTGTTTATAAAATCTGCACCTATAATCAATTTTTGGTTAGGGTAATTTGGCGGACATGATCTAAGTTTTGTTTGTAGATACCCACAGGAACATCCTTGTGTATATCTCCCACTTTGTGCTTAATTGAAGAAGCTATTAACAGGTTGCCTAAATTTATGAAACGATGGCGTTGGCTAAACGTGCTTACAGTAAATTCGCTCACTAAATTCATTGGTTTATTCTCTCTGTGTTTGTTGCTAGTAGTCAGTTGTGGTAGGCAGCCAAATACCTCTACACAAACTAATACTACAGGTGGTGGTGGAAGCGATCGCATCACCATTGGCACGACAGCCAAGCCACGTACAATGGATCCTGCTGATGCTTACGAATTAGCTGCACTCAATGTGATATACAACATGAGTGATAGCCTCTATACTTATGAAACCGGAACCACTAACCTTAAACCGCAACTAGCTACAGCATTGCCTAAAGTCAGTGCCGACGGTTTAACATACACGATTCCATTGCAAAAAAATGTAGTTTTTCACGATGGAACTCCCTTCAATGCTAAAGCAATGGAGTTTTCTCTCAAACGCTTTATTGAAAACAAGGGTAAGCCGTCATTTCTCCTAGCTGACACAGTTGAATCTGTTAAAGCTACTAAAGAAGATGAATTAACCATCAAACTTAAAAAGCCGTTTGCAGCATTTCCTTCTTTACTAGCATTTTCTGGCGCGGTTGCTGTTTCACCCAAAGCTTATCAAATTGGCTCTGGAAAATTTCAACCAAACCAATTTATCGGTACAGGCCCTTACAAATTAGTACAATTTGGCAGTGACTCAATCCAGTTAGATTTATTTGATAAATACTGGGGAGAAAAACCAGTTAACAAGGGAATTAATATTCAGGTATTTACTAGCCCAGCGAATTTGTATAATGCCTTTCGTACTGGTGCAGTTGATGTCACCCACCTCACCCTTGATCCCGACCAAATTAAAAGCTTAAAACAAGGTGCATCTAGCGGCGGTTGGCAAGCTATTGAAGCTCAAGGAACAGCAGTTAGCTATTTGGGTCTGAACTTACGGCAAAAGCCTTTAGATAAGCCAGAAGTCAGACAAGCGATCGCTGCTATGATTGACAGAGCATTGCTAAATGAACGAGTACTTCAGGGTCAGGCAGAACCTCTTTATAGCTTAGTACCAACTAGCTTTGATGTTTACAAACCTGTCTTCAAAGACGAGTATGGCGACGGCAATGTTGACAAAGCCAAACAGTTATTACAACAAGCTGGTTTCTCTCAATCTAATCCAGTCAAGCTAGAAATGTGGTATCCCTCTGCTTCGACTACTAGAGGTTTAGTTGCCAACACTCTTAAAGCATACGCAGATCAAAAATTGGAGGGTATTCTGCAATTTGACGTTAAAACTGTAGAATCAGCAAGTTTCTTTAAAAATGTTGGTAAGGGTATCTATCCCACTTTCTTGCTAGATTGGTATCCAGACTTTTTAGACGCAGACAACTACGTGCAACCTTTTACAGAATGCCCGAATGGTTCAGCTTCTAAAGGTTGCGAAGAAGGTGGCAGTCAAACCCAAGGATCGTTTTACTATAATCCGCAGGTTAATAAACTGATCGATCAAGAGCGTAAAGAGTTAAAACCAGAAGCCCGCAAAGCTATCTTTGGTGAATTGCAAGAAATACTTGCTAAAGATGTTCCTTACATTCCTCTTTGGCAAAATAAAGACAATATCTTTGCCAAAAAAGGTATTTCAGGCGCAGCTATAAACCCTACCCAAACTCTACCGTTTTGGACAATTAAGAGAAGTTAAGACTAATAACTTAGAGCCTATCTAATCAAGTTAGCATACTGTACCGAAAGTTTCTGCCTATTCACCCAATTTGGGGTGATATACAGAAACTTTCAACCTAATAAATAGTTTTGTCGCGGCTGCAAGGCAACAATCCAAAAGTAAATATGCAATACGTTCTTATCATTCACGAAGTCGAAGATTATGCAGTATGGAAAAAAGTCTTTGAGAATGCAGCGCAAATCCGAAAGGAAGCCGGAGAAATTAGTTATCAACTGCTCAAACTTGAAACCGATGCCAACAACATCGTGCATTTCTCGCGCTGGAGTTCTCTGCAAAACGCCAAAAATTTCTTCGAGTCCGAGCGATTGGTAGAAATACGCAAACAAGCTGGTGTCAAAGCGCCTACATTTATCTATTTGGACGAAATAGAAAACGGCATTCTATAACCTCTCAGATTCCTTTTGAAATTTACCAGTTTAAAAAATAAACAGCAGGCTGATATACCAATTAACAATTAACAATTAACCTCTCCTTTGGCGCTGTTGCCTGATCATAGATAACTTCTTTACTCAATCCTCAGTACTCAGTCCTAAAAAAAATGTCTCGTTCCAAAGCACTGCAATATTACATCATCACTCGTCTGCTCTTGGCTCCTCTGATGTTATGGACAATCACCAGTTTGGTGTTTTTACTGCTCAGAGCAACCCCTGGAGACCCTGCTGATGCCATCTTAGGGGGACGCGCACCAGAAAGCGCCAAAAATGACTTACGCCAACAATTGGGGCTAGACTTGCCTTTACCAATTCAATACTTAAATTATTTAGGAGACTTACTGCGTCTAAATTTAGGTAGTTCTCTCACCAGTCGTGGGCAATCGGTATGGGAGATTATTCAGCAATACTTCCCAGCAACGGTTGAGTTAGCAGTTTATAGTTTAGCGATCGCATTTATTGTTGGTGTAGTAATCGGAAGTATTTCTGCGTCAAAACCTGGCACTTTTATAGATGCCGCCGGACGTTTGTTTAGCATTATCACCTACTCGTTACCTTTATTCTGGGTAGGAATGCTTGTGCAATTAATCTTCTCTGTGCAACTCGGCTGGTTTCCCTTGGGAACTCGTTTTCCCTTGACTTTACCTCCTCCTCAAGGAATCACTGGACTTTACACGATTGATAGCTTGCTTAGTGGTAATATTGAGCAATTTTTCATTGCTTTACATCATCTCACTCTACCCTGTTTCACTCTGGGCATTCTCTTGAGTGGCGTTTTTGAGCGAATAGTGCGGGTGAATTTGAAGCAAACGCTCAAAGCAGATTATGTAGAAGCTGCTAGAGCAAGAGGAATTCCTGACAGAAAAATTCTCCTTGCTCATGCTCTTAAAAACGCCTTGATCCCAGTAATTACCCTTTTAGGGCTACTGCTTGCTTCTTTACTAGGAGGTGCAGTTTTAACAGAAGTTACTTTCTCTTGGCCAGGGTTAGGTAATCGACTATATGATGCAATTTCTTTACGCGATTATCCTACAGTCCAAGGAATTATTGTGTTTTTTGCTGGGATTGTAGTAGTTGCAAGCATTGCGATTGATATTATCAATGCTTATATTGACCCACGTATTCGGTATTAATCCACACATCGGGTAATTGGGTATAATTGCTGTTTTAATTGCCCAAGCTGCTGAGTTATTTGCCCTAATTGCGTAATAGTTGTTTTACGGTTTCCAGCATTTCTGCTGGATGAAAAGGTTTAGTAATGTAAGCATCTGCCCCTTGCTTCATTCCCCAGTAACGATCAAAATCTTCGTTTTTAGTAGAACACATGATTACAGGGACATTTTGTAATTTAGGGTTGCCTTTAATCCAACGGCAAAGTTCATAGCCATTCATCCGAGGCATGATCAGGTCTGTAATTACTAAATCGGGAATCTTATTTTCAAGTTGTTCTTTTCCTTCTAGCCCATCATGAGCGAGAATTACAGTCATCCCGCTCTTTTTAAGGAGTTCCGCTACCATTTCGCGGAGCATACCGCTATCATCTACAACCAAAACTGTACTCATAAATACCTACCTATAGCTAAAGTTATTGCAGGCGATCGCTTACACCAATGCAGTAGTGTATGCGTTTTACTTATGCGATCGCTACTATAAAGGAACGATGCACCTACGTTTTACACCCAATGCTTAGTTGAGTTGTTACATAGGGAAAGTAAGCTTACTGCCCTAATCATAAATAGATGCCCTAAAAAAGTATGAATGATTAAGGCTCAAAATTAAACAAATTGTGAACCCTGCTGCGGATTTTCAAGATAGTTTACTCATCCCTGGTAGAATGCACCCGTAACCATAATACTAAGTTGCAATGCCTCCTGAAATCACCCCAGACTCTCAATCAACTACAGGTGCTGACGCTGTTGATGTCGCGATCGCCAACAAAGTTGACTTTGATGGCTCCCCCATTCCTTCTGCTAAACTAGAACTTTATAGTCAAGTAATGGGATTAGAGGCAGGTCGCCAACGCAGTGGAGTATCTAATACCATGCGCTCCCGAATTGTGCGGATAGGTGCTAAACACATTCCACAAGCAGAACTCAATCAAATGTTGATCGCAGCAGATTTTGCCCCTCTAAAAGACAAAGAAATTGCCTTTTACTATGGAAGTAAATGATTTGGGACTTACGCATTTTTACCAAATAATTACGTTGTGGGGGCTGGGGACGGATGTTATGTGACTGGGAAATCGCCCTAATTTCTCAAAATGAGGGGACTATTAACTTTTTTAACGTGCGTAAGTCCTATAATTACTAGCAGCAGTGCCGTTGCTACTAAACAATAATTAGATCTTTAAACTATATAGGGGTAGTTTTTATTCAAGTGCAGCAAAAAAGAGCTAAGTATATTTACTCAGCCCTCTCAATGCTAACTAAATTAATCACAAACCTGCTCAGATAAGCCGTAGATGATTAATTTAGATTAAAGTCTGGTAGTAGTGCCACTTACGGTCTCATTTTCATGGCGATGCTCATGGTGTTCATCTTTGCGGAATAGATTGGCTAAACCAATCAAACCAAGTAAACCTAACCATCCCCAATTATTATTATCATTCTTTGTTTCTTGAAAGGGAGTAGTGTCAAGAACAGGTTTATTATTGTCGGTAGTGGTAGTATTATTTGGAGTAGTGGTAGTATTATCTTGAGCCGATGCAGGTAAATGAGATGGTAGAAAAGATAAACTTAATGCCAGTAAGCTAGCACCAGCAATTTTAGACAAATTAGAATTTTTCATTTGATCCTCTTGTTTAAATTTTTAATCAGCTTTTTAACACTCATAAACTTAGCAAACTGCCCCTTTAAAAGAATCAATCGTAAGTTGTAAAGCTTGATCAACACAAAGTATCTCTCAAGAGATAATTACTCACATAAGGGTGTAGATCACTAAATCAACCCTAAAGCATAATTCAGAAGTTACAGTGCAATGAATAAGAGGTGGAGAGACCCTATTCATAGTAAGCGGCAGGTTAAGCTACTTAACAATGTGCCAAATTGTAAGCATTACGGAGATTTTTGTTGATTAGCTCGTTCAAGCTGACTAGCAAAATAGTTTTCCTGATATTTTAAAGAATTAGCTAAATCTAGCCCTTGTTGAAAAGCTGCCTTAGCTTGCTCAAAGTTTTTTTGGGCAAGATAAATTTGACCAATATGGTCATAAGTGTTCATCAAACCATAGAAGTCATAAGATTGTTTTTCTACCTCTAAAAGAGTTTGATATATCTGCAAAGCGGCATCAGGCTGGTTATGGGAGTAATAAAGAGCGCCTAGTTTATCTAATGCTGCACTAGCATCAGCATAGTGTTGTTGTGAGATAGCTAATTGATAAGCTTCCTGATAATTTTGGCTAGCTTCATCAGGTTTATTAATGGCTTCGTAGTCGGAAGCAATCGCCATCTTAATTGCTGGTAATTTATCTACAGTTTGTTGCTTGAGATAAATTTCAATTAGTTGTTGCTTGATCCTAATACCATTTTCAGGTTGCTTCGCCTTGTCGTAAATATCAGCAAGCTGTTGTAGATATATAAGTTGGTTTCTAACATCAACCTGCTGTTGTGATAATTTGAGCAACTCCTCATAATTTTCTGCTGCTTTAGAATAATCAAACCAATCTAAATACAGTTCAGCAAGAGAATTAAGAGTTTCTACAACTTTAGGTTGGTTTTGTTGCTGTTGCGAAGAAGTGAGAATTTGTTGATAAATATCCATTGCTGGCGCTATTACTCTGACTTGCTGATAAGCTTGCCCTATGGATTGCAATAAAGTTAAGTCAACGGGAACTTGAGTTTGCGCTTGCTGTTGAATAGCTTGCAGACGTTTAGTAATTAGTTGCACCTCAGCTTTTTGATTATCTTCCCAAGCAATACCTCCAACCCTAGCTAGGGCTGCAACTTCTTCTAAGGCTCCCAATTGTCGTCGCAATCGCAGTTCTCGATGCCAAATATCATAAGCTGCTAATTTATTACCAGATCGTAATTGTGTAGTTGCTTGATTATTTAATTGATCAAGTGATGCCTTAAATTGTAAAAGTTCTTGCTCATTGAGAGGTGGGTTTTTTGGGATTAATAAATCAGGCGTTGTGATTTCTAGAGGGTTAGGCGGTAGTTGCTGATTATCTGCTAATACCATTGAATTGCCACACAGCAAAAACAAAGTAGTAGCGATCGCTGCTTTAATTAATCTCAGTCTGCTTGTACTATCTGGCATATACCACACTTGCACTGTTCCATCCCACCTTTTAGCTAAAACAAAAAGGATTTTTTATAATTTAAAACTTACGCACGTTTAAAAAGTTAATAGTCCCCTCATCTTGAGTAATTAGGCGGTTTCCCAGTCACACAACACCCGTCCCCAGTCCCCAAAACCTAAATATTTGGTAAAAATGCGTAAGTCCTATAATTTATACCTCACCCTTAATAATTATGATGACTGCTAAAGTAAAACGAGGGTTTCCCCTGGTTATTGACGTGATTACTATAAAACATTGGATCTCGAACAAACTAAAACGTAGTGCTTACGTTTTAGCAACTGCCTTAATAATATTGACCTTACTGACATCCTGTAGCTTGCCTCAAGTTAGCGCACAACAGCGAGTTTTTCTGGATTTGTCTCTAGAATTTTTGGGAGAATACCAACTACCAAATAGCAAATTTAAAGATACTCCTGTGGGGGGATTATCTGGACTTACATACGATCGCTCCTCGAATCTTTTTTATGCGATCGCAGATGATCGTAGCGGGTTCGCTCCAGCTAGATTTTATACCCTAAAGCTAATTCTCGATAACTCCAGCAAAGAGAAAATTGGCATTAAGAAAGTAGAAATAGAAAATGTTACCTTTTTACGTGACGCTCAAGGTAATACTTATCCTAAAAACACCAGCGATACTGAAGGCATTGCCCTAACTCCCCAGCAAACAGTATTTATATCTAGCGAAGGTGTCGCTGAAAATCGTGTTCCACCCTTTATTAAAGAATTTGCTCTTAATACTGGAAGAGAACAGCAAAGCTTAACAATACCAGAACGCTATCTTCCAAATGACTCCGCCGATCAACCTCGTGGTATCCAAAATAACTTAGGTTTTGAAGCACTAACTCTTAACCCTACAGGAACCATACCCGCTAGCGGAGAACCATTTCGCTTATTTACAGTCACAGAGTCAGCACTGGCGCAGGATGAAGATGAAATAGCATCAACTAATCAAACTGAAAACCCAGAACAAGGAGCTAAATGTCGTTTACTTCATTATTTACTTAGTGATGGAGCGCCAGTAATCATCTCAGAACATTTGTATCAGCTAGAACCACCTCCCAGTGGAGCCGTAAAACACGGTTTACCAGAAATATTAGCCTTCGATCAGGGAGGGCATTTTCTCACATTAGAACGCTCGTTTGGGCTTTTAGGCTTCAGTGCTAAAATTTTTCAAGCAGCAACAGGTGGAGCAACCGATACATCGCGTATTGCCAGCCTTAAAGGTGATTTAAGAAGTATTGAACCAATTAAGAAAAAGTTACTGTTTGACTTGGATAAACTAGGTATTTACTTAGATAATTTAGAAGGAATGGCTCTTGGCCCTCGTTTGCCAGATGGTAGCCAAAGTTTACTACTGGTGAGTGACAATAATTTTAATGATTCCCAACTCACCCAGTTTCTCCTGTTTCGCCTTAAAAGCGGAAATTGAGCATAGCTAACATCTCAATTTATCAAGTTAACTTATTCTCCTTAAAAATTTAGAAATCAAATGACGCATTCTACTGATATCGCAACCTTAGCTCGCTGGATGGCAGCAGATTTCAGTAATCAAGCCCAAGCTTTTGAAAATCCTCCATTTTTCGCGCATATTCGTGTAGCTATGCGCCCCCTACCGCCAGAACTTTTGTCAGGGGTGAGTTTTTTTGTGGAACAAGCTTATGATTATACGCTCAACGATCCCTACCGACTCAGAGTTTTAAAGTTAATAGTCGTAGATGATCGTATTGAAATCGAAAATTACTCTGTCAACCAAGAGCAACAATTTTACGGCGCATCCCGTAAACCAGAGCTTCTAAAAGCTCTGACGGTGGAACATTTAGAGAAATTACCAGGCTGCAATATGATTGTGGAATGGACAGGTAACAGCTTTAAAGGCTATGTTCAACCTGGGAAAGCTTGCATTGTATTTCGTAAAGGTCAAAAGACTTACTTAGATAGCACTTTCGAGATTGACGAACACAAATTTATCAGTCTTGACAGAGGACGCGATCCAGAGACAGACGAACATATCTGGGGTTCCTTTGGTGGCCCATTTCACTTTGTCCGTCGGGCAAGTTTTGCTGAGGAAGTAAAAGTTTAGCTATTAGCCATCCCCTCTGTTAGCTGTTAGCATCATGCACCAAACAAAGCCAAAATCAACAAAGCTCTTTTGTGTTAATGAAAAAGCTGACAGAGGGATAGGTGACCGCTATGACAACAAAAAGCTCAAAGCTAATAGCGCAAAATGTCCCCAAACCTGATACATTTACCGAGTATCGGCAAGCGAGATTTAGTAATCGAGTATGAAAGTCCTGGTAATTGGCGGTGATGGCTATTGCGGTTGGGCAACCGCACTCTACCTGTCCAACAGAGGTTATGAAGTCGGCATTCTAGATAGTCTGGTGCGTCGGCACTGGGATTCAGAATTGTGTGTTGAAACTTTAACGCCGATCGCACCAATTCAGCAACGAATCCAACGCTGGCACGACCTCACAGGTAAATCTATTGACCTGTTCATTGGCGATATTAATAACTACGATTTTCTCAACAAGGCATTACATCAATTTCAGCCAGAGGCAATTGTCCATTTTGGTGAACAGCGTTCGGCACCTTTTTCAATGATTGACCGAGAACACGCTGTTCTCACTCAGGTAAATAACGTTGTCGGGACGCTGAATATACTTTATGCAATCCAGCAAGACTTCCCAGATTGCCACTTGGTTAAGTTAGGGACGATGGGTGAGTATGGCACTCCCAATATTGATATTGAGGAAGGTTATATCACTATCGAACACAACGGACGTAAGGATACTTTGCCTTATCCCAAACAGCCTGGTAGCTTCTATCACCTCAGCAAGGTTCACGACAGCCATAATATCCATTTTGCTTGTAAGGTTTGGGGTTTACGTGCCACTGACCTCAATCAGGGCGTTGTCTACGGCGTTCTGACGGAAGAAACAGGGATGGATGAACTGCTAATTAACCGTCTTGACTATGATGGTGTATTTGGTACAGCTTTAAACCGTTTCTGTATTCAAGCTGCGATCGCTCATCCTTTGACTGTTTATGGTTCAGGTGGTCAAACTCGCGCATTTTTGGATATTCGGGATACTGTACGCTGTGTAGAATTAGCGATCGCTAACCCAGCACAAAAAGGCGAATTCCGCGTATTCAACCAGTTCACTGAGCAATTCAGTGTTGGTGACTTAGCTTTAATGGTTAAGAAAGCTGGTAATGCTTTAGGACTAAATGTAGAAATTAATAATTTGGAAAATCCTAGAGTTGAGAAAGAAGAACATTACTTTAACGCTAAAAACACCAATCTCCTCGATTTAGGCTTACAACCACACTATCTGTCAGATTCTCTGCTGGACTCACTGCTAAACTTTGCTATGAAGTACCAGTACCGAGTTGATCAAAACCAAATCCTACCGAAAGTTTCTTGGCGACCAAAAGTTTAAACATTAATTACTTAGGATAGGTTCAGACACTAGGTTTTTAATTGTGATGACGAAGTAATAAGCCAGCTATAAAAGTCTAGCTGACCGCTAAATGTTCATCTAGTTATTGGCGATCATTAATCAGATATTTTGAGTATTGGGTGTAAATTTATTGAGGTTAAATTGAGCGCCCAATACTATTATATTTTGATTTTTAACAGTCCTAAATTATTTGTATAGTAAAGGACAGGAAGCTTAGGACAACGAGAAAATCTTAGCTAACATCTGCGATTAAAAACCTAAATTCTGATTGAGAGCAAAAATCTCATGTCTTAACTGCTCAAGGATTTGCTATAAAATCCGATTTGTTATATACAATCTAATAAGATACATCTAACTTTAGTGATAACTTTAGAAATAAAAAAATATTGTTTGTAAAATTGCTTACCTTATGGTAAAGATGACAGTAAATTTTTAAATAAAAAATTTTGCAGATTTTATGAGAAACTAAAAAACATCAACGCTGCTTAAGCAAATAGCTGATAGCTAACAGATGCGAATTGCCTTATTCACCGAAACTTTTTTGCCCAAGGTTGACGGCATTGTAACCCGCCTGCGACACACAGTTGAACATTTACAACGTAACGGCGATCAGGTACTAATATTTTGTCCCGATGGCGGTCTAACAGAATACAAAGGGGCAAAAATATATGGTGTCTCTGGTTTCCCTTTACCACTGTATCCAGAGTTGAAACTTGCACTCCCTCGACCTTCAATTGGTACTGCCTTAGAACAGTTTAAACCAGACATTATTCATGTCGTTAACCCAGCTATTCTAGGATTAGCTGGGTTGTTTTATGGTAAGGCGATGCAAGTTCCACTAATTGCGTCTTACCATACCCATTTACCCCAGTATCTACAGCATTATGGTTTGGCGATGCTAGAAGGGTTACTGTGGGAACTGCTAAAATCTGGTCATAACCAAGCTGAGTTGAATCTGTGTACCTCCACTGCGATGGTGCAAGAATTAACTGCTCATGGTATTGAACGAGTAAACTTATGGCAGAAGGGTGTGGATACTGAAATGTTTCAACCACACTTAGCTTGTAGGGAAATGCGATCGCGCTTAAGCCAAGGACATCCTGAAAGCCCACTGTTACTATATGTTGGACGACTGGGCGCTGAAAAGGAAATTGACCGGATTAAGCCAGTATTAGAAGCTATTCCTAACGCCCGCCTTGCTTTAGTGGGAAATGGGCCACATCGGGAAGCTTTAGAAGAACACTTTGCGGGTACTCCTACTTATTTTGTAGGTTATCTGGAAGGCTTAGAACTCGCTTCAGCTTTTGCTTCGGCAGATGCTTTTATTTTTCCCTCTCGCACCGAAACATTAGGCTTAGTCTTACTAGAAGCAATGGCTGCTGGTTGTCCTGTCGTAGCGGCGCGTTCTGGTGGAATTCCTGATATTGTGCAAGATGGGGTTAATGGCTATCTATTCGATCCTACTGATGAACAAGGTGCGATCGCAGCTACTCAACGCTTACTAGATAATCAAGGAGAACGTGAAAATATACGTCAAAATGCTCGTTATGAAGCAGAAAGATGGGGATGGGCTGCTGCTACTCGCCAGCTTAAAAACTACTACAAGGCTGTAGTTTACTCCCAATCTATGTCACCTGCTGCCTAGAAAATAAACATCTATTAGCATTGGCAATTTTTAGCTGATTCGGGATGGGCGTAATATAACAATTTATGTATCTGCCTTTAAAGACTGACAATTAATTGTTTGTACCCATCCCCACATTTAGCTAAGTTTCTTCTTGATTATCCTGAAAGGGACTTTTGCCAATACTCAATTGCTTCTTGGTACGTTTAAGATCTTTCCAAAGAGCTTTTATTTGCTTATAAGACTCTTCTGGAGATAGCTTGCCACCAGTTTCCAAGTTACAAATATAGTTGACTCTTTGAGCAAATTCTTGTAAGTTAGCGTTAAAAACCAGATTTTCTGGCTTCACATGACCGTAGTAGCGACTACGAGGATAAATAAACTCAGAACGGTTAGGCATTTCTATCTCCTTATTCTAAAACTCCCTAGCATCAGGGCTTTAGACTTAGCTGAGTTAACCATCACAAGTAAAACGATGGTTCTTGACTATTTATTTGAATCGTTTGTTTCCCTGATGGTTTTGTCTTCGGTCAAAGAAGAGCGATCGCACTCAGCTTTTGTTTTATTAGCGTAACTTTCTCCTTTTAAAAACCACAATCTACCAGAGACACATATAGTTATATATAAATATATACATAACTCAAGTTTGAGTCTTAAACAGGGCAAGAAAGTATATTTACTTGATTCCTGCTTAGGAAGCCAAGCATTAACTAAATTGCTCTAGTTTTTGGCTTAAGCCTACGGCTTTGCGCCGAAGGTTTAGACTGTATTGGTTTGGACTAGAGAACAATCCGCTACACAGCTTATTTGAGCAGGTAAACTACAAATTGCAGCTACTAAGTAATTTAGTAGTGTAGTTCTATTTTACTAAGGTTTGCTGAAAAAAGCTGTAATTTTATTAACTGTTGATTAATTTATGCTTAACCTGGGCTTAACCAAAAATGCCACTGAATCGCAGCAGCGTTGTTGAAGAAGATATCAGCCTGACAAAAGATTACAATTTGATTTTTGTAATAGACCAAACTACAACCCGCTACTCTGAATGTCTGCAAACGAACAGTTATACGAAGGCAAAGCCAAGATTATCTATACTACTGATGAGCCAGAGATCTTGCTGGCGCACTTTAAAGATGATGCCACAGCCTTTAACGCCCAAAAACGAGGCTCGATCAAAGCTAAAGGTGAGATGAACTGCACCATCGCGGCTCATCTGTTTAAAATGCTGGAAGCCAAAGGTATTCCTACGCACTTGATTGACTGTCCTGCGCCTAATCAAATGCGGGTTAAAGCAGTAAAAATCATCCCCCTAGAGGTAGTTGTGAGGAATATTGCTGCGGGTAGCTTGTGTCAACAAACAGGGTTAGCGGTAGGAACTGTCTTACCACAGCCGTTAGTGGAATTTTATTATAAGAACGATCAACTGGGAGATCCATTGCTAACGCGCGATCGCCTCTTCTTATTAAATCTGGCAACGCCAGAACAGTTGGAGAGCTTAACAGCGTCATCATTGGAAATTAACGAAATCCTCTCAGGGTTTTTTAATCAATGTGGAATTACCTTGGTAGACTTCAAACTAGAATTTGGTCTTGACAAACAGCAGCAAATACTCTTGGCTGATGAAATTAGCCCAGACACCTGCCGCCTCTGGAACCAAGCTGAAACAGATCCCGATCAACGAGTGATGGATAAAGACCGTTTCCGTCGAGACTTGGGTAATGTCGAAGATGCCTACCAGCAAGTACTCCAAAAGGTTTTGAGTACCCAATATTAAGATTTGTGTGAGTTTTGGGTTGTAAAGTTGTAAAGCAACAAGTTTTTGCGTCTGATTTTATCAACTCAAAACTTTAAATGGTGTGTGGAAGTGCGGAACGAAGTGATTAAAGAAATGCGTTTATCTCCTCTGTTGCTGGCGGCTATAGCTGCGACAACGACCATGAGCTTGTCCTCCCCTGCTAATGGACAAACTCCTAATCCAGCAGGAAATCCCTCTGGCACACCTGGATCGGGAAACGTGATAATTGATGCTGCTCCCGATTCAGGAGAAGCTACACCAGGTAGTAGTCAGCCTAGTCCTACAAGCCCACTTGGTGAACCAATCAGACCACAGGAGCCACTAATTACTCCTCCTGGTACAGAGTCTACCCCCAGACAAGAGACACCGAACCGAGTTGAATTTAATATCACACCAGGTACGCCGTCTCTAGAAATTAACCCGCCTACAATTAACCCAAATCAGCCCACAACTCCCACTCTGCCAACCATACCTACCCCTGCTCCAATACCGCAACAAGAGGCGCGTGTACTGGTAGCTGAGGTGCAAGTTCGTGGTGTAAGTGGGCAACTGCAAGACGAAGTATATAAGGTAATTCGCACAAAGCCTGGACGTGCCACAACGCGCAGCCAGTTGCAGGAAGATTTAAATGCGATCTACGCTACTGGATATTTTGCCAATGTTGAATTCCTGCCAGAGGACACCCCTTTGGGTGTGCGCGTGGCATTTGTAGTGCAACCTAACCCTGTGTTGCAAAATGTGAATGTCACAACCGTTCCACCTAGCCCTGGTTCTGGTGTAGTACCAGCAAGTGTGGTTAATACTATCTTTTCTCCGCAGTATGGTCGCATTCTGAACTTAAAAGAACTGCAAGAAAGCATCAAGAAGTTAAACCAGTGGTATAAAGACAACGGTTATGACTTGGCACAAGTCATAGATGTCCCACAACCAACGGCTGATGGCAGAGTTAACTTAGTTGTAGCTGAAGGGATTATAGAGGATATACAAGTCCGCTTTTTGGATAAAGAAGGCAGTCAAGTTAACGAGCAAGGTCGTCCCCTGACTGGTCGCACTCGCCCATTCATTGTTACGCGCGAGGTGGAATTATCAGCAGGAGATGTGTTTAATCGTAAACTAGCAGAACGTGACTTGCGCCGCGTCTATGGACTAGGCATATTTGACGACGTGCGTCTCTCGTTTAGCCCTGGTCAAGATCCTCGCAAAGTGGTTGTTGTTGTCAATGTGATTGAGAAAAATACTGGCTCAGTTGCGGCTGGGGCTGGTATTAGTTCTGCCAGTGGTTTTTTTGGCACAGTTAGCTATCAACAGCAAAATTTAGGGGGTAATAACCAAAAATTAGGGGCTGAGTTGCAGCTTGGTCAACGGGAATTGCTGTTTGATGTCAATTTTACGAATCCTTGGCTTGCAGGCGATCCTTACCGGACTTCTTATACAATTAACGGCTTCCGCCGTCGCTCGATCTCGCTAATTTTTGATGGGGGGGATGAAGATATTACATTAGGGGATGAACATGATAACGATCGCCCGCGTGTGGTGCGATTGGGTGGTGGAATCAATTTCAGCCGTCCATTAATCAAAAACCCCTTTGATAACTCAGACTGGAGGGCATCTTTAGGCTTGCAGTATCAGCGAGTTTCGATCCGCGATGCTGATGGTGATATTGCCCCTAGAGATGAGCGAGGTAATAATTTGAGCTTTAGTGATACAGGTAAAGACGATTTGTTGACACTGCAATTGGGCGCGGTGCGCGATCGCCGTAATAATTCTTTAATACCTACACAAGGCGACTTCTTGCGATTTGGCGTTGAGCAGTCGATTCCCGTAGGAGAAGGGAACATCTTGTTAAATCGTCTGCGGGGTAGCTACAGCTACTATGTTCCTGCAAACTTGACTAGATTTGCCAAAGGGCCACAGGCATTTGCCTTTAACGTTCAAGCTGGGACGGTACTGGGAGATTTGCCACCTTATGAAGCTTTTTCTCTTGGCGGTAGTAACTCAGTGCGTGGTTACGATGAAGGGGATATTGGTAGTGGTCGGAGTTTTATTCAGGGAACTGCTGAATATCGCTTTCCACTGTTCGCGATTGTAGGGGGGGCCTTGTTTGCTGACTATGCTACTGATTTAGGTTCAGGTAATAGTGTACCTGGAGATCCCGCAGGAGCTAGGGGCAAAGCAGGTAATGGCTTCGGATATGGTCTGGGTGTGCGGATTAATTCACCACTTGGGCCAATTCGGGTTGACTACGGCTTTAATGACGAAGGCAGAGGTCGTCTCCATTTTGGTATTGGCGAGAGATTTTAATTAGCTCGCTCGCGGTTAGCATTCAGCTAGAAGAGTGTAAATTCGTATTATGTAAATCAATTCGGAAATGGAACTGACCGCTGAATTGCCGCAGCAAACCTTGGCAAGAGAATTTGAAATGTCAGGTGTAGGGCTGCATAGTGGTGTCCTCACTCAAGTGCGTGTGAAACCCGCCTCTGTTGGGGATGGACGCTACTTTGTTAGGGTGGATCTGCCAAACTCACCAATAATTCCCGCACGTGTCGATGCTGTTAATCAGACGACTTTATCTACAGAACTTGCAACTGTTGATGCCCGCGTGCGAACAGTAGAACACTTGTTGGCAGCTTTAGCTGGAATGGGTGTGGATAATGCTCGGATTGAGATTAACGGCTCGGAACTTCCTTTATTGGATGGGAGTGCCAAAATTTGGGCGGAAGCGATCGCGATCGTTGGTATTGTCCCAGCAACGGGGGAGAATAACCCCACCCCCAACCCCTCCCTGAACGCGGGGAGGGCAGTTTTGGGAACGGGGGAGAATAACAATGATCGTGTTGTTTCCCTATGCAGCTATCTAGAAATCAAACAGCCTATTTGGGTATATCAAGGCGATGCCTTTGTTGCTGCGCTACCTGCACCTGCAACTCGCTTTACTTACGGAATAGATTTTGATTTACCAGCAATTGGTAATCAGTGGCATAGTTGGCAACCGAGTACCGAAAGTTTTGAAAGTGCGATCGCGCCAGCACGTACCTTTGGTTTAGCTCACCAAATTGAGCAGCTTCGAGCCGCAGGTTTAATTAAGGGTGGTAGCTTGGATAATGCTTTAGTCTGCGACGTTAATGGTTGGCTCAATCCCCCATTAAGGTTTGCCAATGAACCAGCGCGTCATAAGCTTTTAGATTTAATCGGCGATTTAAGCTTGTTAGGCTGTTTTCCACAAGCTCACTTCCTTGCCTATAAAGCCAGCCATAGCTTACATATCCAACTGGCTAAAAAAATTCAGGCAATTAACAATGACCGATGACCTATCACCTTGTTAAATTTTGTTTCATTTTTTTCCTTTCCAATTTATACTTTTTTAATGCTTCCGCCTTCATACTTGTTAATAAAGCGCCCCTAACTTTAGAAGTTTGCTCATGTCCACACTGATTGAACTCAATCACACTAATTCTGCAAGCAGCCTTAAAACTGAACCTGCTCAGGTTGAACAAGTAATTACTACTCCACCAAAGCAGTCGCCTAAAAAGCCTGTTTACAATCTCGAAGAGATTCAAAAGCTACTTCCCCACCGTTATCCGTTTGCGCTCGTCGATCGCATTATGGAGTATGTACCAGGGGAAAGTGCTGTTGGTCTGAAAAACGTCACTTTTAATGAACCTTATTTTCAAGGGCATTTTCCAGGTCGTCCATTAATGCCTGGAGTGATGATTGTGGAAGCAATGGCACAGGTAGGTGGCATTGTTTTAACTCAGCTACCCGATATTGAAGGCAGCTTATTTGTATTTGCTGGCATTGATAAAGTACGGTTTCGCCGTCCAGTTGTACCAGGCGACCAATTGGTGATGAACGTGGAACTGATATGTGTCAAACGCCGTCGTTTTGCTAAGATGCAGGCTCGCGCTCAAGTCGATGGTCAGCTAGTAGCTGAAGGCGAACTGATGTTTTCTTTAATTGACTAAAACCTCAGCTATCAACTTTGCTGCTTTTTATTTGTAGTCCCCAGTGCCTATTTGTAGTTTGTTGCCATCTGCAAACCTGGGCGAACACAGCATCACTGAACGGGCGGCATCACCCCGCCCTCCCCAAAACCGCAATAGGAGCTTACAGATGGCTGGAGTAGTACCATTAAAGACAGTGATTCATCCCACTGCTGTTATCCACCCAAATGCTGAAGTACACCCAACGGTGAGGGTTGGGCCTTATGCAGTGATTGGAGAAAATGTCAAAATTGGCCCAGAAACAAATATCGGCGCTCATGTAGTGTTAGAAGGGCCAACAGAAATTGGCGCTCGTAATCAAATTTTCCCTGGTGCGGCGATTGGTTTGGACACCCAAGATTTGAAATATGAAGGCGGCGCTACTTGGCTGAAAATTGGTGACGATAACAGCATCCGAGAGTTTGTAACCATTAACCGCGCAACTGGTGCAGGTGAAGCGACAATTATTGGTAACGGTAATCTGTTAATGGCTTATGTCCATGTTGCTCACAACTGCATAATTGAAGACTCTGTAGTAGTTGCTAATGGTGTTGCTTTAGCTGGTCATGTGCATATAGAGTCGCAAGCAGTAGTTGGTGGGTTGGTGGGTGTGCATCAATTTGTCCACATTGGACGGATGGCAATGGTAGGGGGAATGAGCAAAATCGTTCGGGATGTGCCTCCTTATATGTTGGTAGATGGTAATCCTTCTCATGTGCGATCGCTCAACTTGATTGGATTAAAACGTAAGGGTTTACAATCAGCAGATATTTCTTATCTAAAACGCGCTTTCAGAATTATCTATCGCTCTGGATTGCCTGTAAATCAAGCATTAGAACAGCTACTTTTGTTACCAGATAACGAACACATACAGCACTTACGAAGCTTTTTACGGCTATCTCAAACAGATGGTCGTCGTGGTCTGATTCCTGGTAAACGCTTGTCACAAAATGAAAGCGATGAGTAAACAATTACCAATTAACAATGACCTCTGACCCATGACCCAAAAAACAAAATTTACTATTTTTATTAGTACGGGTGAGGTTTCTGGCGACCTACAAGGGGCATTGCTAATTGAAGCACTGAAGCGTCAAGCGGTAGAAGTAGGGCTAGATCTAGAGATTGTAGCTCTAGGAGGCTCGCGCATGGCTGCGTCGGGTGCTACTTTGATTCAGGATACTACTGCTATTGGTTCGGTAGGAATTTTAGAAACACTGCCATTTATCTTACCGACGCTACAAGTTCAGCAGGTTGCTAAACAATACCTCAAACAACATCCCCCTGATTTGTTGGTGTTGATTGACTATATGGAGCCAAACCTAGCTATTGGCAATTATGTTCGCCGTAACCTTCCACAAGTGCCGATATTGTTTTATATCGCGCCTCAAGTGTGGGTTTGGTCGCTAGGTGATAAAAATACTAAGCGTATTATTAGTGTTACTGACCAGATATTAGCAATTTTTCCAGAAGAAGCTCGTTATTTTCAAGAACGCGGTGCATCTGTTAGCTTTGTTGGGCATCCTCTGATAGATAGGATACAAGCATTTCCTAACCGAGAATTGGCAAGGGATAAATTAGGAATTGAACCCAATCAAGTTGCGATCGCTCTTATACCTGCTTCTCGACATCAAGAGCTAAAATATCTCTTGCCAGTAATGTTTCAAGCGGCACAACAAATCCAGCAACAAATTCCTAATGCCCACTTCTGGATTCCGCTTTCTTTAGAAGTATACCGCCATAAAATTGAACAAGCAATTGAGCAATATGGTTTGCGTGCTAGTTTAGTTGCTAATCAAACTCCAGAGGTGTTGGCAGCAGTTGACTTGGCAATTACTAAATCTGGCACGGTTAACTTGGAACTTGCCTTGTTAGATATTCCTCAAGTAGTTATTTACCGAGTTCACCCCTTTACTGCTTGGGTTGGTTATAAGTTGTTAAAGTTTTCTATTCCCTTCATGTCGCCACCGAATTTGGTATTAATGAAGGAAATTGTGCCAGAGTTACAACAAACAAAAGCTACACCAGAAAATATTGTCCGAGAATCTTTAGAATTGTTGTTAAATCAAAATAGCCGTCAGCAAGTTTTAGCTGGATATCAAGAAATGCGGAAACTTTTGGGGGAAGCGGGAGTATGCGATCGCGCTGCTCAAGAAATCTTTAAGTTATTAGCTGTTAATACTTCTGAAATGTAAATTAAAGTTAGTTGCTCAGAAACAGATATATAAATAAGCAGTATAATTCAAATATCTATGGGTAGAAGTATTAAGACACATCTGGGCAGGTAACAAAATTTTCACCCAGATAAAATATAAAGATTATCAAATATATGTATATATTTAACCCCCTATTTATATAAATAAAAGAGCAAAATTGAAGTAAAAAATTAGTGGAAAGAATTTAAATTGTGGAGTTGTAAATTATATTTTTATGTCTAAAGGAAGTTTTTAAACTATTTTCCTACCTTACTATTTTCTAATCGCTTCATTTTTAACTGACAAGTGATATGCGTAATAGGTTAGCTACTACTTAATGCCTATGCTTTTCTGAGGATTATTATCTAGTTGTATTTTTATAAAGTTGTGTTTAGTTAAGCATTGAAATACATCTAAAATCCTAACAATATGGCATTTGTGCAACTTTTTAAACCAGCGATCGCAATTCTCAGCGCCCTAACTTTTAATGTCTTGACTTTCCCAACATTTGCACAACCCACAGCAGCGAAAAGTTACATCGTTGTTTTAAAAAAAGATATTAATCCTAGTGCAGTAGCTTTAGAACACGCCAACATTCACGCACTGAACGTAGCTTTTACATATAACAATGCTATTAAGGGTTACGCGGCTCGTATCCCAGAAGCACGTCTAGCAATACTGAAAAAAGATCCCCGTGTTTTATTTATATCAGAGGATCGCCCAGTCAGTATAACTGCTCAGACCATCCCAACTGGAATTAAACGCATTCAAGCTAACAACAGTACTACTAAGTCTGGCAATGGTTCAGGGAGTGTGAATACACCTGTAGCTATTATTGATACAGGCATTCAAAGTAATCATCCTGACCTGAATGTAGTTGGGGGAAAAGACTGTGTAAGTAACTTAAATAACTATAACGATGGCAACGGTCATGGGACGCACGTAGCTGGAACAGTTGCAGCTAAGGATAATACGGCTGGTGTTGTTGGCGTAGTACCAGGAACGCCTCTCTACGCAATTAAAGTTTTAGGCAGTGATGGTTCAGGTACTACTTCTTCCGTAATCTGTGGTATTGATTGGGTAACAGCAAACGCTGCTACCAAAGGGATTAAAGTAGCTAACATGAGCCTTGGTAGTCCAGGTGCTGATGATGGCAATTGTGGGCTGCTCAATTTGGACGCAATGCACAATGCTATCTGTGGCTCAGTACAGAAAGGTGTGACTTATGTTGTTGCTGCTGGTAACAGTGGTGAAAATTTTGCTAACTCCGTTCCGGCATCTTATAACGAAGTTTTGACCGTAACTGCAATCAGTGATTTTAATGGTGTGGCTGGTGGTGGTGCTAGGGCAACTTGTAGATCTGATGTCGATGACACTGCTGCTGACTTTAGCAATTTTACGACGATCAATAGTAGCGAAGTAGGTCACACGATCGCTGCACCAGGTACTTGTATTAACTCTACTTGGATTAATAGTACTTACAAAACAATTTCTGGTACTAGCATGGCTTCACCTCATGTAGCTGGCGCGGTTGCTCTTTGCATAGCCTCTGCTAAATGTGCCAATCTGACACCGAGTCAAATCATCACTAAAATGCGGAATGATGCCGCAGCGCAACCTGCAAGCTATGGCTTTAAGAATGATCCAAACTCACCAAATGGCGATCGCTATTATGGCAATCTACTTTATACAGGTGGATATTAAACTGAGATATTGCACCATTATTCAATTCTGAGGAGAGAGAGCCTCTAAACCTGTTTCTTAGCCCTCTTCTGTCACTCTAATCGTTATTGCAGCAATGTTCAGGAGATGGTAAAGCAGGTAAAACTGCTGGAGTATAAGGTTTATGGCTCTCAAGCCTCTTTGATAAAATACTTTCTTACTGCCAATAAAACTGAGCATTTCCTCTACCCATAACTAGCAGGCTTGAAAAGCAATCAGCCAACTTCGCCCATATAAACCCATCCAAAAGTTGTCTTTTTCTAGCTCTACCTACAGTAAGTCTACAACCGGATATCATCCGAATCGTTGTTTGGCTTGTGCTACTGGAAAAATTGTGATCAAAGGTTGATAAAGTTCTAGATAATTCACCCTTGAAATAGATTTCATGCACCCGATCACAATGCAATTAGTAGGTAGTCAAAAAGATTTAGATAAATGGGTAGTTTTTCTGGATAAGCTGGCATCTAAAGGCTTAGTTAGAGTGTTGCATATCAGCGAGTATTACAAAAATGGAGAAAAGTCAGGATTATACCAATGCGAGGTTTATGTCGAGTTACTGGTTAGTCCCAAGTAATTGTTAGTAATTATTGGCAGCCTCGTACTTCTACCGATTAAATATCTAACTAATCGGTAATCTGTTCGCAACCTGCCGTAAATGTTATCTATCTCCTATTGTAATTGATGTTTATTTGTAGGGAGAACTGCCAGCAGCAATGGCACACAGCTAACAAAATACAAATTTAAATAATCAGTTAAAAGTAGAAGAAATAGCTGTGATTAGTTTGCTTGAACAATATCTTGCGGAACAAACTCAGCAATAGGCATTGCGTAATTATAGTTACTTACCCAAGTTATTACTCAAGATATAGTTAAATTATGTTGAAATTTGTTGAATAATGAGGGGATACCCCTACGCCTGCCGCGTTAAGTAATAGGAATTTCGCTAATCTAATCTGCTATGAATAATCAATCAGCAAAACTTGGCGCATTATATCATATAGACGGGCGGCAAAGCGACGATGTAGATTTGTGGCTGTACGAGCGTGGCATAGCAGCTACTAGCTGTGGGGTGACGATTACAGATGCGACTCAACCCCATAATCCGATCATTTATTGTAATCCTGCATTTGAAAGTATCACTGGATTTCCTCCAGAGGAAGTATTAGGGCGCAACTGTAAGTTTTTACAGGGTAAAGACACTGATCCAGCAGTTATAGAGCAAATTCGGCAAGCTTTGCGTACAAAGCAAGAATGCCAAGTAGCATTAAAAAATTATCGCAAAGATGGCACACCTTTTTGGAATGAGTTAAAAATTTCTCCAGTGTGCGATCGCAACGGTAGCTTAAGCAATTTTATTGGCGTACAAACAGATATTACATCCCGCATTGAATCACAAGCAGCGCTCAAAGCCAGTGAGACGCGGTTGCGACTAGCCTTAAATGCTGCCAAAATGGGTGTTTGGGATTGGGATGTAGATACTGGTAAAGTAACTTGGTCTGAAGAAGTAGAATCTATATTTGGTTTAGATGCTGGTTGCTTTGGTGGCACTTACGAAGCTTATCTTAACTGCATTCATCCAGAAGATTGTTATCGTGTAACTCAGCAAATGTCTCGCCTCGCAGAGGTAGGAGGAGACTTTAAGATTGAACATCGTATATTATTGCCAGATGGAAGTGTGCGATGGGTAGTAAATAGAGGCGCAGTATTACGTGATGTCATTGGCGCAGGTGTGCGGATGACAGGGACAATAATGGATATTAGCGATCGCAAAGAGGCAGAATTAGCTTTACGTCAACAATTAGAAATAGAACGACTATTAAATGGTATTGCTCAACGTATCCGTCAATCTTTGAAATTAGAGGAAGTTCTCAACACTGCTGTTGCAGAAGTTCGGCAATTTCTGAAAACTGATCGGGTAGTACTTTACCGTCTTAACCCAGATGGCAGTGGCGTTGTAGTTGTCGAATCTATTGCAGAAAATTGGATGCCAATTTTAGGGCAAAATATTCAAGATCCCTGCTTTGCGAGTAAGCATTTCCATAATTATCGACAAGGTAGAATACGAGCAATTGACGATCTCCAAACTGCTAATATTCAAAAATGCCATATTAAATTACTAGAAAGTTTTCAAGTTAAAGCTAACCTTGTAGTTCCAGTATTACAAGGAGAAAACTTATGGGGACTGCTAATTGCTCATCATTGTCGTGACAAGAGAAAATGGCAAGAAGCAGAAGTAGATTTGCTCAAGCAGTTAAGTGTACAACTGGCGATCGCACTCCAACAATCTGAACTATATCAGCAAGTACAAACTGAACTAACTGAACGCAAGCAAGCAGAAGCAGCTTTGCGACAATCAGAAGAAAACTTAAAAGAGCAAGCAATGCAGTTAAGACTTGCTCTTAATGACTTGCAATCTGCACAATCTCAACTCATTCAAAGCGAAAAAATGTCCAGTTTAGGACAGCTTGTTGCTGGCGTAGCGCATGAAATTAACAATCCAGTCAACTTCATTTCAGGCAATATTAATCATGCTAGTCAATACATTCAAGATTTACTGAATTTAGTACAACTTTATCAAAAATATTACCCCAACCCAGCAGAAGAAATTCAAGATGAAACAGAGGCAATTGATTTAGAATTTGTAGTCGAAGATTTACCAAAAATGCTCGACTCTATGAGGATTGGGACAAGTCGAATCAGAGAAATTGTTTTGTCACTCAGAAACTTCTCTCGCCATGACGAAGCTGAGAAAAAACCAGTCGATATTCATGAAGGAATAGACAACACACTGTTAATCTTGCAGCATCGTTTAAAACCTAATGGTGATAATCCTGGCGTACAGGTAATCAAAAAATACAGTGATTTGCCAGAGGTAGATTGCTATGCAGGACAGTTAAATCAGGTGTTTATGAATATCATCAGCAATGCAATTGATGCTTTAGAAGAACAACCTATTCCTAGAATCATCACCATTAGTACAGAATTGGTAACTAAGTCTGACTTGGATGTTTGGAGTTGTGAACTTCCTACTAACTTAGGTAAGAACTTGCTAGCAAATCCTAGTTACAAGAATGAAAACTCCAAAGGTGTATTGATCAGAATTTCTGATAATGGTTCTGGCATTCCAGAAGCAGTTCATAAAAAAATATTTGACCCCTTCTTTACTACAAAACCAGTAGGAAAAGGTACTGGTATGGGTTTATCTATCAGCTATCAAGTTGTAGTTGAGCGTCATGGTGGTCAATTAAGTTGTTTATCAACTCCAGACGTGGGAACGGAATTTATAATTGCTATTCCGCTCTTAAATATTGAGCAAAAAAATGGCAAAGCGATCGCCGCAGATTTAGCCATAACGAATGATGTTGGCGAGCAAACTCAGGTATTGCAACGCCTGTGAATTACAGATGATATCAAGTCCGTTTGATCACTTACAATCAACGTAAGTTGGGTTAAGCGCAGCGCAACCCAACCTACAAATCTGCCTATTTGTATCAAAAATTTTTCTGTCTCTCAAGTCTTGAGCAGAATAAAATCAGCTTCCTACTTGCAAATTTTGAAGAATTAAATGTTCTCTAGGTGAAAATCCATCACCATATTCTGCTGGGTAATAGGTAATTACATAAAATGTTTTACCTTGAGATTGACCCAGAATTACATTTCCCAAATAAAGTTGACTTCCCTTGCGTTGTTGAAATGAAATCTTTTCTTTCGCCCAACCATAAGGTAATTTCGTAGTCCTATCAGTAACTTGCCAATGATTAGAAGCAATCAAACCACCTTTGCCATTAACAAATTGTTTGAGTTGCCCTAAATTATTAATAAAGTTAAGATAGCCAACGCTAACGTATGCGTCTGTTTTTTTAGTTCCTGTGGTGTTGACGTAGAAATAAGTTCTTGTTCCCTCATCAGAACTCAATTTTTCTGGGACAAAAAACTTGTCTGGATAGTAGGTACTGAACTTTGGACTGGATTGCTTGTAAAGTTTTAAAGTTACTTGAGTTTTTTCGCCTTCTACATAAATTGTGGCAGTTTTTGTAGGTGGTCTTTGTGTTTCTGTTTTGGCAAGCGTGGTTGTAGGTTTGCTGCTGTGGGTAACGTCCCTATTAGATTGAGAGATAGAAGGTTGAGCAGTAGTAAGGACGAGTACCCCAGTTAGTAAATAATAAAGCTTCGGTATTTTCATATTTAGCTGGGTGGTGAGTAATACGATATCGTATTAAAGCGCCGATCAAGCAGATATAAAAACTGACTAAATCAAGTTTGTTAAAGTTTCCCTAGTGCTGCCCTTACCGTAATAGATCTCGCACTTGCATTAAAATTTGTCCCAATTTATTTTTGCCACTACCATCAGCGCCACATCCCCAGTAATAATCTATAGGGGAATTTTCTACAATTAATTGATCGCCTGTTGATAGTAGTATTTCACGAATATCTGCATGGGTTTGAAACTTGCATAATACTGCTTTAAGCATTACATCATCTTTAACTTGCTCCCAGTCAGAACGTAGTGGGCGATCGCGTTCTCTCCCCATTTTTGCAGCATCTTTTGGTGTACGGGCAAGGCGTATCTGCTCAACATGAGGAGTACCAATAAATTTTTGTGCTTGAAAGTAATGTTCACTGGTACGCCACCAAGCTTCATCTAAACTAAAACCATGTGCTGAAAAGTTGGAAAAGCAGCCGTAAAGCGTTTCTCTATTAGAGTAAAAGTAGATTGTCATAAAATTAGTAACTACACATTAAAAAATATCAGGGGTTACGAAGATATCTCCTTAAATCTCCCTTAAAAAGGGGGACGCGCGAATGTTACCCCCTCTAGGATTTAGACAAACTTGTAAGTAAATTCGTAGATATAATCTACTCTGCCCTTACGTAAAACGGCTGGATCTAACCTTTCAGTAGTATTACAAGTCAACAAAAACACTAACTTTTGCTGTGCCTGAATACCGCTTTCTTCAATCACACTTTGATACAAAGTGCCATCAAGCAAACTAAGTATATGCTCAGTTTTACTATTGCCTTGTGCTGCCAAACTAGCTCGATCTTGTGCTAAATTATCAGCTTCATTAATAATGATACAAATCCGTTCTAAATAACTTGGTGGTACAAAATTTTCAACTGCATCATGATCGAGAATAAAGATTACATAACCCAGAGGCATTAAAATCTCTTTAGCAACTGCTTGTGTCCAAGCGGTTTTACCTGTTCCTGGTTCTCCGTGTACTAACACAGCTAATTGATTTTGATCGATAATTGCTTGCTGTACTGTGTCAGTAAAGCTTTTAATATCAGCAGGAAATTGTCTAATTGGATACTGGCTGTTAATCTGTCCAACACGGCTTTTATATCCACTGAGGATTACCGCTAAATTGTAAGTGGCTTTGTTAACTAGCGGTGTTAAATCCTTGGCGATTAAAGTATAGTTGCGGACTTTTCGATCATAGTTTTCGATTTGTAGCCAAACTTGTTGTTTAGTCCAATAAGCAAAAACAGTACCAATTGTTTCAATCCGATCCCATTTGGCAAATCGCTCTACTGGATAATAATAATATCGCTCAATATAATATTGGGTAATACTATCAGGACGACCTAACACATCCAATATTTTAAAAACAGTTATTTCTTGTAAGCGATTAAGAACATACTCAATAGGAATACTTTCTCTACTTACCAACTGTGTAACTGGTGTTAGAGTACTAATAATCTCTTTATATTGATAATCTGGTACGCGCGGTTCAGGAGTGACGTAATTCCAAAATTCATTCAACTCATACCGAGTATTATCAGAAAAAATATTTAATAGATTTGCCCACCATGTATATTCATTGCGACCAAGGGCATTAGCAAGATCGCTGGTAATATCTAACGTTTTACGAGTTAATTCTTGTGTATCGCTAAACAGAAGATGAAACACATATCCCAAATCCAAGTCTCTGGTTAATGGTCGCCAGCCTGAACTCAGCAACCCTTGATTTTGAGAGTTGTTATTGGGAGGCACATTATTGTAATCTTGGAAATAGTCTGAGGCCATAAAATTATTTTTTCTGCAAAGATATTGAATTATTAATTTTGTTAACCTAGCTGGACTTTAAATTTTTTGAAGATATTCTGGCGGAATACGTTCCACTAGCCAAACTCCATTATCAGAACAGTAAAACTTGAATTCATCTTGATACATCCGTGCGGCATCAACAGCAAAAACTACTGGAATACCATGTCTTTTTCCGACAGTTTTTGCTGTTTCTATGTCTGTTGATAAGTGAACATGATGCCGAGACATTGGGCAAATACCTGTATTAAGTATAGATTCAACTGCATTAGCGCCTGTACCGTGATATAGCACATCTGGGGGAATTTGAACTTGTAACTGTAAATCTACCTCTATACTATGTCCTTGGTTTGCCCGAATTCGCTCACCTGTAGAGTCAAACGAAAAGCGTTTTTTGTCGTTATTTGCTACTACTTCGTTAAGTTCATCACGGGTAATCGGGAAAGAATGATTGCTACAAGCAGCGAGTAATTCATCTACAGCAACCCATCCTCCTAGAGATATTTTAATACCTATTCGCTCAGGTTGATGCCGCAGATGTTTGCTGAGATACTTGCTGATTTTAACTAAGCGATGATTTTCCATTATTATAAAATTTATTATTAATACACAAATTAACCTGCATAATATTTTAATTTTGATATTTTAGACGATTTAACTTATCAATAGCTCTAATAATTAAAGAATATAAAGTTAGATTAAATAACAAAGGTGATGGAAACTCAGTAGTGTAAAAACTAGGATTGAATTTGGGCGATCGCACTTTTCAAATCAATGTAGCGTAGTTTAATATACTGACTATACTACCAGTATACTACAAAAAAGGCAAGCGTATAAAAATGCGATTCCTTACTCCTTGGGAGTCGCTTCGCGATTTTTCGGCGCTAGCAGTATGGACAGCTATGCGCTACGCGCAGGCTACGCCAACGCTAACGCACACATCACCCCTGAGTAATCTGTATTTCTGCACCCATTTCTGGACAATTAAAAAATTTCCAAGCGTTACCACCACGCAGAAACAGTTCCATCCATCGAGTTTCTTCGCCTTGGGTATTTGTCCAACCACTGCTACCAGGCGCAAATGCTAATTGTCCAGGTTTGACAGCAAAGCTACTATGACTGGCGATCGCTTCTTGTTCGACATCCCCAATACGCACCTTAACTACCGCACCTTCATTAATATCAATTGCACTTTCTTGGATGGTAGTTTTCAAATTGCCATAACCGTCGATATATCCAATGGTATTTTGCGGTACATCAGGTATATCTGAAACAGGGATTTCATCATCTACAGTATTAGGTTGTCCCAGTGCAATCGCGGCGGCGGCTTGGGGAAACAAATCACGGGAACGAAACTGCGAACCTTCAGCAGCAACAGCCGCCCAATGTAATTCTTCCGCAACATCGCGCACAAAAGAGAAAGCATAACCAGCATTAACGCCAATTACCCGCACACCTGTAGATAAGCGTGCGAAAGCTAAACGTTCCCCCGCGTTGCTTTTACGCGCCTGTTCATCATCAGATCTTGGTGCGACATTATGGTAAATAATTGTGCCAGCAGGCGCTTCATTCAAACCTAACTGGGCAATACAAAATCCAGCAGCTAAAGTAGCGAACGGAGGTACAGGCGTAAGGATTGGTTCAGCATCAGGTAAATATAACCTAATGCGTTGCACTACTTCGCTAAAAGCAAGGTCGCCAAAGCCATAATCAGCAATAATGTGAACTAGCATTTTACAATTATCAATTAACAATTATTAATTATCAATTACCTAGATCTAACTTCTTTCAGGAGTATTCCCAGTAATTAAAATTTGTACTAAACTCCAAATCAGAGAGCAAAACGCCGATACAAAAACTACGAGCATTAACATTGCTAAGGCTGAAAAAGGAGCCACCATCGTAATTAGTAAGCCGCACAACAGCAAAATCATTATTAATGACTTATTCATCTATTTTTTGCCATAAACTCCCTGCATACTTTCACCTTATGTACTCGAACTGAGATTTACCTCTAACCTGGGTGACAATCTTTTTTAATCAATAATCACTCCTCATAGATCACCGTATACGGCTCTAGAACTGCATTTCAGACCTTTGGGGGATGCTATTAATCGGCATAATCGGTAAATATTGCTTACACATTGTTATTTTTGTAGCAATATAAGGTTGATGTTCCACTAATCGTGAGATTACTCGGAATTTAAACGTAATGAGGGAACTACCATGTTTCAAAGTACGGGAATTATCCTGGGCTTAAACAAATTGTCGTTATGGATGGCACAAGTTCCAGTAGATAATGGAGTTGACTCTCCCGAAAGAGCCGCTCTAGTATTTTCTGGGCCTAAATTTTTTATTGCTTTGGTTGCTGGGGTAGTACTGGCGTTTGCCGTGCAGTTTGTTTTAACAAACTTATCCGTCGCTGTCGGGATTTCCTATCTGGGACATAAATCCGACTCAGACTCAAATGATCATCATAACAATAATGATGACTCCGGCAGCGTTGGCGGCACAATTCGCAAAATCGGTACTGCGGTTGGCATTTGGACATTAATAACTGTCACTATTGCGTTATTAATTGCTTGTTACCTAGCAGTGAAACTAACGTTGATCACCGATGCTGGACTCGGTGCGATCGTTGGTTTAGTCATCTGGGCAACCTACTTTTCACTCTTAGTTTGGGTGAGTTCTACAACGGTAGGTTCCTTAATTGGTTCAGTAGTTAATACTGCAACTTCTGGGTTTCAAGCGATTTTGGGTACAGCCGCCGCCGCTATTGGTGCTAAAGCTGCAAGCAATCAAGTTGTTGCTACGGCTGAAGCAGCAGCAAATGCCATTAGGCGGGAATTCACTGCGGGTCTTGATCCTGTTAGTATGCGGGAAACGGTGGAAGATTACATCCAATCTTTACGTCCACCAGAATTAGATATTAAGTCAATTCGTCAAGAATTTGAGAAAATTCTCAATGATCCGCAGTTGAAAGAAGTTGCTAGCAGTGGTGGTTTGGCTACTATTGGTAGACAGCAATTAGTTGATTTAGTTAGCAGCCGCACTGATTTATCAAAACGAGATGTAAATCGGATTGCCGATCAACTAGAAGCAGTTTGGAAGCAAACCGTTGGTCAGTTCCCTCAAGCAGCGCAACAGCTACAGCCGCAGCAACCTGACTGGATGAAGGAGTTGATGAACTACCTCAAGTCTGCTCAACCCGATCAGTTACGGCAAGAGCTTACGGGTAGAATTGACCAATTGATGGGAATGATTCAACCCAATAACCGCCAAGGTGAGGGTAAGGATAAAGAAAGCCCTAGCATGGTGGATCAAGCCATGATGTTAGGTTTCAATGCCCTGATGAGTACGGTGATGGGTCGTACAGATTTGTCGCAGTTGGATGTACAAAAAATCCTTGAACAGCTAAAAACTGCAAGAGATAAAGTAAGCGATCAAGCTGGTCAAATTACTGCTCAAGTTAAGGGCGAACCTACCTATAGTCCCATTCGTGCAGATGTAGAAAATTATCTGCTCAATGCTTATGCTTGGAAGATGAATAAGGATACTGTGGCGCGGGAGTTTAAAGATGTACTTTATGACCCACAAGCAGATCCAGGTAGTGTTCATCGGGAAGTAGATCAGCTATCACGTCAAGATTTTGTCAACTTGCTGCAACAGCGAGGTTTGTTTACTCAAGACAAAATCCATGAAATTGCTGATCAGCTAGAAACTATTCGCCAAGAAGTTTTATTTACCACTAAAACGGCTGAAGAGCAACAGCAAAAAGAAGATTTACGGCGGCGGGTTGAAGCTTATATCTTGTTAAGCAAGAAGGAAGATTTAACCAAAGACGCGATCGCTCGTGATTTTGCAGATGTGTTGCACGATCAAGACGCTGATACTGAAACACTCAAACAGCGTTTTAGTCAGCTTGACCGTGATAGTTTGTTGCAAATTTTCACTCAGCGTCAAGATATTACTGCTGATGAAGCACAGACAATTGTTAATGAATTAGAAGCACAGCGCGATCGCTCTCTGCTACAAGCTGAGGATTTGGCAACACAGGCAAAAGCTCAAGCTGAAACTGTGTGGCTGAATTTAGAATCTTATCTGCAAAATACTGGCAAGGAAGAACTTAATCCTGAAGGTATTAAACGCGATATCACCAAATTGCTTGATGATCCTCAAGCAGGAATGGGGGCAATTCGCGCCCGCTTGTCTCGCTTTGACCGCGATACTTTAGTGAAATTACTAAGTCAGCGGCAAGATTTGAGTGAGGAACAAGTCAATCAAACCATTGATCAGGTACAAAGTAGCTGGAGTAGCGCTTTAAAGGCTCCGCAAAAAGTAGCCCATAAAGCTAAGGAACAGTACGACCAAGTTACAACCTCGATTACTGAGTACTTGCGTAACACTGGTAAGGATGAACTTAATCCTGAAGGGATTCAGCGAGATTTAACGAAGCTATTGCAAAATCCGAAATCGGGTGCTACAGCTTTGCGCGATCGCCTTTCCAACGTTGATCGTGATACTTTAGTTAAGCTGTTGAGTCAACGACAAGATCTGAGCGAAGCACAAGTCAATCAGATTATTGATCAAGTGCAAGGAACGATTCAGAGTGTTATTAAAGCACCTCGACGGCTTGCTGCTCGGACTCAACAAAGCGTACAAGATTTTCAATCTACCCTAGAAGATTACCTGCGTAATACTGGTAAAGAAGAACTCAATCCAGAAGGGGTTAAACGCGACTTACAATTGTTGCTGCATGATCCGCGTGTAGGGATGGAAAGTATAAGCGATCGCCTCAGTAAAATTGACAGAGACACTGTGATTAAACTTGTGTCTCAACGTCAGGATATCTCTGAAGCTGAAGCTACTCGGATTGTGGATCAAGTGTTATCTGTGCGTGACCAATTTGTTGAACAAATCCGCGCAGTACAACGCCGAGTACAAGACGCAATTAATAGTGTGTTTGATCGTATCCGCAATTACCTCAACGACCTAGAGCGTCCAGAACTTAATTATGATGGCATCAAACAAGATGTCCGCAAATTATTCGATGATCCGCAGGCGGGATTTGATGCTTTGCGCGATCGCCTGAGTCATTTCAACCGCGATACTCTGGTAGCTGTAATGAGTTCCCGCGAGGACATCTCAGAAGCAGATGCTAATCGCTTAATCGACCAAATTGATCGGACGCGCAACAGCATCCTGCAACGTGCAGAACGTATGCAGCAGGAAGCCCAACGCCGTATGGACGAAATCAAGCATCAAGCTCAAAAGCAAGCCGAAGAAACTCGCAAAGCCGCAGAAAGTGCAGCTTGGTGGTTATTTGGTACAGCAGTTATTTCTTCTATTGCTTCAGCCGTTGCTGGTGCTTTAGCTGTATCTGCTGTAGTTCGTTAAACGTTAGCTAGTTTTTAATCATAGATAGAGATGCGATCGCATCTCTATTTTTTTTTCTTATTTTTTATAAATCAAAAATACTGAGCCAATAGGATTAAAATTTTCAACATAAATCCTGTTATCAAAGTACAAACCTGTAGACCAACCTCCATCAAACAGCATTCCTTCCTGAATCTTACCTAAGCAGTAATTTCTAGAGATACCTGTCAGCACATCATCAAACATAGATGGATAAAGAGTTTGCTCATTATTAGCATTATTTACTAACAAAATTACATATCCCTTTTCAGTAATAGCTACTAAAGAACGGCTGGTTTCTTGAGAACAGGCATATTCTCCCAAATCCTTACAAATATCTTTAAACTTTCCTTGTTGATAAAACCGACCATTACCTCCAACAAGGTTGTAATTTAAAATCGGAGTTTTTCTTTTACCAATTTGAATAGTAGCTTTGCGCGTTTCAGGTTTACCGCCTGAAATACCAAAAGAAGATCGCTTATTTTTGAAAATTCCTGAATATTCTACTCCCCGCGAAACATTTAAACCTTGTGGCTTATGTTCAGGATCTATATAATCTGCGTTAATTGCTGCAATGGGCTTTTTTCCATCTAGTTGTGCATTTTCATCATCTATAATTTCCGAAAAACTTTTAGGGATATATTGTTTTAGCAATTTACCCTGTAAATCTTTAGCATAAATTTTATGATTTAAGCCCAAGCTAACTTTAAAATCCAGCTCTTTAGACTTAGGATTAAAAATAATTACATTATTTCCACCTTGTTCATCATTATTGCCTTGATTGTTACTTATAGTAAACTTGATATTTTGCCAGGAGCAATCAGGCTGCTGGTTCGTCGAGTCATTCCTAATACTTTTTGCGTTAATAATTTCCTTAGCAGTTTGTTCAATAGATTTTGCTTTTTGTTGTATTGCCTCAGAATCCCCGGAGCAAGAAACTAAAGTAACTAGACTAATTACATATAGAGTTTTATGGAATAATTTTTTTAAGCAATTCATCTGTTGATTTTTATGATCAGGTAATTCTAGTTATGATTGGTAAAAAGTCTGCTCAAATTTTTATTTTCATCTCTCCATGAATTTAAATGGCTACCTTGATTTACATAAATACCGTTTTGAGCTATAAAGACGAAAATTGCAATAACTTGCTATCAATTTTTAAATTGTCATTATAACCTATTTGAGTATTTCGCTCACTGAAAATCAATACCTAAGAGAGAGGAGATTTGATCAATAACTTTGCTAATCATAATATATTGTTTTGATCTACCCTTAAACTTTAAAAAGCAAAGAGCAAATAATTATTATTTATCATTAGGACGCAAAACAATGGCTGACGTTATACGCAAGCGGGCTGTAGGCGCATTTCCAAATCATCAAAGCACAGAAACAGCAATCAATGAGTTAAAAAATTCTGGTTTTCCTATAGAAAATGTGTCGGTACTAGCGCGGGAAATTAATTCTGAGGCTGAAATAGCTGAAAAAGCTAGTCATTTTATTCCAGATCAAACTGTTGCAAACTTAGAAAAAGGTGCAGTTAGGGGTGCTGCTTTGGGAGGACTGAGTGGTTTATTAGTAGGCTTGAGTACTTTTATAATTCCTGGTTTAGGTTCTTTTGCCTTTGCAGGCGCTCAAGCCGCAGTAGCTGGAGGGTTATTTGGTGCTTTTACTGGTGGCGTTGGTGGTACTTACATAGGAGCAGTTTTTGGTGATTCAATTTCTAAAGATCAAGAAACAATCTATAGCGATCATTTAAATAAAGGTGATTATTTATTGATGCTAGACGGTACAGATGAAGACCTTCAAAATGCTGAATCTATTCTCAGCAAGCAAGGTATCCAAGATTGGTATGTCTATTCCACAAGTTAATATTTGTCATTCAATAAAAATTAGATTTTTCACATAATTAAACAATGTTATGTAAAAATTACTATGAGCAATAAACTCTAACTTAAAAGCTGAAGAGGTTATTCCCAACCTTGCATCTCTACTAACTCCACACAAATATCATTAATTCTTGATCTATCAATATATTTCGGTAGGACACTTTTGGGATAAATTGCCTCAATTTCAGTAAACAACTCATCAGCAAGAGTTTTTACTTGTTCATAAGAATATTCACAATTTCTAATCGCTTTTAACTGGGGTGCATCTCCAGCTTTTTCTCGATTAACAATGACTTCTCCTGTAGCTAAAATCTCAATTCCCATCCGCAGAAGTCGAATTAAGTGCGCTGCGTGTTTTACATCATAACCCGCTTTTCTTTCAGACTCTGCTCGCGTGACGTTGCGATTTTTTTTCCAAGACTGATAATTGTCATATTCTCTCAAAGCCGTACGATAAGCTTGACTAATATGCAACAAGCGAATAAAGTCATTACTTGCTCTAGTCAACTGCTGCACATTAGAAAGAAGTTCTACAGGTAAAGGATGCTGCTTAAATATTCCTTTATAATCAATTCTGGCAATTAAAAGCTCATATAATTCTTCCGCAGGCTGCATAAATTCAATGCAGTCTCGCACGGATAGATAAAGAAATTCTAGAAAGGCATTAATCTGGTCTTTTGTTAAAGGTTTATATTCCTCACTTAAACCGAAATCAGCTAATTCCGGTTTTTTAGTTGGAGGATTTAGTAACCACTTGCGATGACTTTCAATTTTCTTTAATTGAGCAAAGGCGTATCCCGAAAAAGAGTGCTTAACTTTCGTGCAAAGCATCTCTTCTCGGTAAGAAATCAGTTTTTTACCCACATCAGTAAGAAGTAAATAATCTTCTGAATCTAACCACATTAGCTCTAAAATATTAGGGTTATTTAATGCAGCTAAATGTAAATATTTCTTGAGTTCATACACACAAACATCAGCAGAATTATTAATTGCCTCAATGCTTCCAGGTTCAGAATGCCAACCTTGATCTTTTTGCTCAAAAGTTTCAAATCCCAGATAATGCCTCTTTTTAGCAACAGCTATCCCTTTTAAATCAATATCGGAAGCTGCTGTATTAATTCGATAAGCTTGACTTCCGACTACTCCCAAAAGGATCATTCTTTTTTCGACTTCTTCTCGATTCATTTTAATTTTGCTTTGTTTAAAAACAAGCAGAAAATTTACGTTTTAAGAATAAACCTCTCTGAGATAATATTTCAGTGCTGACACATGGTTATGTATTGTATTTTAGGTCACATCGCAGCGCCAGAGTTGCCCAAACGCTTATAAAAATTGCGCTATGCTACGTTCAACCGAACCTACTTTTATCTTTTGCGATTAAACAAACTTGATAAGTAGGTCAACATAAATTAAGTCTAAAACCCTATTCCCTCTTCGGTTACAGAAAGGGGGTAACTTTATATTTTATATTTTTTAAAGTGGCTCTACTTATGAATCACAATAAAACTTAAACTTTCGACAGCAGGAAGCTTCAGGAGGCAGAGAAAGTTCAAAATTCACATTTTATATTTAATTAGGTTGACCTATTTACTATATCTGAATGCAACTTATTATTACCCTGACCCCTAAAAACTCACTACTTTTGAGCGTGGAAAGGACAACCTGTTGCCAATTTACCTAAGAATAAACTGGTATCAAAGAAATGTTCCAAAGATAGAATCTTTAAGTCATCGTTAACACGGGCAACGGTCATTCCAGAGATTTCTATCTTCTCTCCTGTAGGTGCGTGATCTTTATAAGGGCCGCTAAAAGTTCCCCAATGCCGCCATTTAAAAGTAACATTTGGGGGGCCTGAGAAGACCTCAGCTAACTCCCACAAAAATCCATCTGGAAATGCTTCGTGGAATATCCGAATAGAAGATTCAAATGTCTCGACTTTAGGATTATAGTGTTCTGATTCTTCCAGAAATAAATTATAAGTTCCTACCGCTGCCACATCATTAGCGGTGTACTCTGGGCCACCATTTGTCCTCATCCGAAACTTGTCAGCAACAACCGATACCCACTGGGCGGGGTTTGTTTTGTGGGTTGCTTCCATTTCAAAGGCTCTAACTAAGTTTTGCACAATCGCCTCTAAAGACCCCTCAATGTGAGCATATTGGCTTTGTGCTTGAAGAGATTTGTTAGTGTGCGAATAGTCTGGGCGTTCTTGATAACGCCACTCGACACCATCATCGTGAGCGATAACTGTTTCTCTGTCTTGTATCCAAAGAGGTTGATCGGTGGGTTGTGTGGAACTCATAAAGCCTTGGGTTGATTAATTAAAGTAAATTTTACTTCAATTCTTCCCAAAGATAGAAGCAAAAGTATTATAAAATACAACTATTAATTTAGTTTTATCCAAAATTGTGACGGACTATACATGACTGCAATTGAAATTGATGCGCTGCTAATTAGCGATCGCCACTCGCCATAGCTAATATCTGAATTGGGGTTAAAGTTGAACCTGGATAATAAGTTCCTAAAATGTGCGTATAGTCATATCCTTGCTTGGCTAAATCTTTCGCTCCATATTGGCTCATTCCTTTACCATCGTGCGCTCTATCAGTCGTCTCTTGGGTATCAGCATACCAAGCATCAACGAGCGAACCTTGAGCAGTGAGGATTTGACCTCTAGTTAATTCGACTGCTGTATAAGTACTGCTGGCTTCACCGCTTAAACCTTTGTAAACTTGCCAAGCTTGGGTTGTGCCGATATGGTAATAGGGGTTAGCAGGTTTTAAGTAACGCACCAAAGCATAAGAACGTGCTGCAACTGCTTGAGCTTTAAGAGCATCTATTGGCCAGGAACTTGGCATTTCTGAGCCAACAACGCTATATAAATAAGTTTCTAAATTGACATAATTTACTGCTAATAAAGTACTACCTCTAGAGATTAATTTGACTTTTCCTCTATACCAATGTTCTCCAACACCAACATAGCCGCCTGGAGTAGCTTCTAGCCAAACACCATTAGGGCTTTTCCATACACCGAAATCTATTTCGTTGCCTGACGCTTGTAGGTTGAAGGGGACACCTGCTTGAAGACTTCGCAGTACTTTTCCTGCTTCATCTCTAATCACTCCTGTTGTAGAAGTTCCAACCGCGAGAGTGTCTACGTTAATTGCGATCGCTACCTTCAATTCCACATCTGTAGGTTTGTGTACAGGGGCAGCAACGTTAGTTTTAGTAGGAGTTTTAGCAGCTTGAGTTTTAGCAGTAGGAGTAATTGCAGGGCTGGTTGGTTTAATACTAGGTTGAGGGTTAATTTGACTACTTTGGGATGGTGGCGAGACTGAGACGAGGTTTTGTTTGGGGACACTGGCGGAATCTGATGTTGGTACTGCTGGGAGTAGCAATGTTGGCGCAGCCAATAGGGGAATTAGGCTGTAGCGTAAGTTAGGAAACCGCAGAAGTGTATTTGTCAATGTCACGTTTCATCTTTTGGTAGTTCAATTTGCCATTGTAATAGGTTTAATTACCGTAGTGGTTGCGGTACTTACTTATTAATTGAGATTTAGTGATGCTGTATCTAAGTAATTTCCTCAATCACCCTGTTAAGCTGTGATTCTGAGTACTGCAACAGTTAGAAATTTCATTGTTAAATTGAATACATATAGGGCTTACGGAAAACCTCACGCGGGCAAGATGCCCGCATTTTCTATCAAACGATCTTACTCTTGCCTTTGAGCCTCGGCAGGCGGGTTTCGTTCCTATGGTTCCCCAGGCTTGAGCCTGCGGGTACATTTAAATAGACTTAATTTTTATTAAATACTGAATCAGGAACAAATTTATGCAAGTAGCACTTAAGCAAATCATAGTTGCTCCAGGCACTCAATTACTGCTAAAAGATGTTAGTTGGCAGCAACTTCAAGAAATATTAACAAACTTAGGTGAAAGCCGCAGTGCCAGAATTTCTTATAGTAAAGGAATGTTAGAAATCATGGTTCCTCTGCCTGAACATGAAGATGATAAAGTAATCATTGGTAATTTGGTAGAAGCAATTTTAGAAGAAATGGATATAGAATTCAGAAGTTTAGGCTCGACTACCTTTGAAAATGAAAAAATGGCAGCAGCAAAAGAGCCTGATGATTGTTTCTATATTCAAAACGAAGCAAAAATTAGAGGTAAGAGAAGGTTAGATTTAACAGTAGATCCACCTCCAGATCTAGCAATTGAAATTGATATTACATCTCGCACTAGATTAAATAGTTATCAGGATTTAGGAGTTGCTGAATTTTGGCGTTACGACGGTAGCAAGCTAGAGATAAATATACTGCAAGCAGGTAAATATATTCGATCAAATCAAAGTTCAAACTTTCCCAAATTGCCAATTATTGAAGTAATTCCTGAATATTTGGAGCGCAGTAAAGTTATCGGTAGAAATGCGACGATGAAAATATTTAGAGCTTGGTTGAGAGAACAGTTAGCAGGATAATACATAGAATTAGGGTTAACTTAGAGTAATGCTGCTAGATATTTTCCACTGTTAATTTTGTAGCCGCATCAATATCTAACATAAATAAAGTCAAATTAGACTCTTCTTGTGGAATCACAACAACGTGACTAGCTATTCCTAATGTGTCACCGCGACGAAAAGATTCTGGTAAAACTCTGATACTAGATAAAGGTACATCAATTAAAGCGGGAACGGTAGCAACTGGAATGCCACAAAGTTCACGCTCTTTATTTTGAACTACTATTAAATACCCTTCATCAAGGTTTTGATGCTCTCTATGGGTGTGGAATATACGCCATTCTAAATCTAAAACTGTTACTTCGCGATCGCCCATGTGGACAAGTCCTACCCACTTGCTACCACTGCCATGAATTTGGGTGGAATTAAGTACTTTATAAACAGCTTCAATTCGTAAGGCTAAGTTGAGGCTACCAATGCTAAATACTAATAGTTTTAATGTTTGTATAGCACGAGTATTATCTAGCTCGTTTGCTTCGGCGGTTGAGTAAGTTAAGGTATCATTTAAGTCTAAGGTTGCCATAATTAGTCAGGTTTTGGGTTAATAGCATATTTGCGAGGTTTTTAAGAGGATTTAACCACAGATGCACGCAGATAAACGCAGATGTTTTTGTACGGTTATTTGTTTTGGGGATGGGTTTTAAGTAGTTAGGGCAGTAGCTTTTTTTGGAGCGTTTTTGCTGAGTATATCTTTTATACCTGCTAAAAATTCTTGTTCTAGGTAGGGTTTGGTGAAGTAGGCGCTTGCTCCTAAGTGTTTGGCTAATTGTCGGTGTTTATCACTACTGCGAGAAGTTAACATTATTACTGGAATTTTTGATAATTCTGCATCTTGACGGCGCTGGGTGAGAAATTCAAAGCCATTCATATTAGGCATTTCTACGTCAGAAACTACTAATTGAATAGTGGAATTTTGCTGCAATTGTTCTATTGCTTCTCTACCATCTCTTGCTTGCACTACACGATAACCTGCTTTTTGTAATGTTAAAGCTAAGGTTTGGCGCAATGCAATTGAGTCATCTACAACTAATATTAGGGGAGTTTTAACACTGCTAGTTGGTTGGCGCTTTGCAGATGATGGTGTTTGTTGGCGGGTAGCAGTTTGTGAGGAAGTTGAAGTAGTGATGATATCTTTAGGTTGACCAGTAATTTGGCTAAGTAGTGTTGCACCATCAATTACTGGAAGTAAACTACCATCTCCTAAGATTGTACAACCGTAGATATAAGATGGAGGTGCGATCGCATTACCAAATGGTTTAATAACCAATTCTTGTTCTGTAATTAAACGATCAACTTCTAATGCCAGAAATTGATTATCCTGACGCAGTAGTAAAATAGGTGATGCCCAATCTTCAGGGGTGGGAACTGATAATAAGGCTTGGCTAGGAACAGTTTCGGGTAAGGGTACTGAATAGTCTAGTAGTTCAGATAAATGATGAATCGGAACAAGCCGTTTTCTCCAGTGTAATAATCTTTGTTTTCCAGATAGCTTCATCTGGTCTGCTTTCGGAACAAATATTTCTTCAATACTATCAGCAGGGAAAGCATAAGCAGTAGAACCTACCATGCAAACCAGTAATTTAGCAATAGTTAGTGTCAGTGGGATGCGTAAAATAAATGTAGTACCACGCCCCTGATGAGAGTGTACTGTAACTGTACCTTTGAGAAAACGTAGTTGCGATCGCACTACATCTAAACCAACGCCTCTTCCTGAAATTTCCGTTATTTTACTAGCAGTGGAAAACCCTGGCTCAAATAGTAAATCTAACAGCCTTGATGTCGGAGTTAAAGCGACTTCATCTGCTGCGATTAACCCTACTTCTACCGCTTTCTCAGCGATACGTTGTAAGTTAATCCCTTGACCATCATCCCGCATTTCAATAACGGTTTGACTTCCTTGGTGATATGCTCTAATTTCAATCTGACCACGTTCCGGCTTATTTTGCTGGCGGCGCAATTGGGGTGACTCAATCCCATGATCAAATGCGTTACGAAATAAGTGCAGTAAAGGGTCATAAAGTTTTTCTAATACTGCTTTATCAACTAAAACTCCAGTTCCACTTAATTTTAAATCAACGGGTTTTTGATACTTAGTCGATAAATCCCGTAAGGTTCTAGGAAAACGATTTAATACTTCACCCAAAGGCAGCATTCTTGCCCACATTAAATCATCTCGCAAGTAGGCAAGCATTTGACGCTGACCATCTAAGGTTTTACTAGATTGACTTGATAATAGTGCAATATCGCCTACTATTTCTTCAATTTGTGCCATTTCTTCTAGCGTTTCTTGCAGCCGTGAATTTAATTCTCCATAGTTGTCCATTTCTAGGGAATCAAACTCAGTTTCCATCCTAGATTTTGAACTAAGAATTTTTGACTGATTAGCTGCACTCGATAAGCCAACTGTTAAACTGGAATGATGATCTGGAGCTACAAGCATTTTATCGGATAAATCTCGTAGCTGATAAGTCATTTCTTGAAACTTAGAAAACCGACGTAATAATTCTTCAACAGTACCTTGTAATTGTTCATTTTGTAGAGATAGACCATTACGGTTAATCGCTAGTTCACCTACCACATTATTCATGCGTTCTAGCCGATCTAAATCAACCCTCACAGAAAGTTGAGCAGCATTTGCTGAAGGACTTTCTGGCTTTTCTGTAGGAGGAGATTTTTGAGTAATTGTAGAGTCTATAGAGATGGGGCTAGAAAGTACATCAATAACTTTTGCTGTCGATACTTTACTATTAGCCAATTCTGTAGCTACTGGTAATTGATTGTATGCTTCCTCAATTGATTGCACTAATTCTTGAAAATTAGACGCGGCAGCAACTTTTTCTACCAATTCAGATGGCAATTCTATACTTGATTTTAAATCTTGTGTCAATCCATTAAGTAAATTCTCCTCATTGTTTGAAGCTAAATTAGTTGATTGAGGCGTAGTCTCTTGTGTTGTAGTAGCAGTAGTATCTAAAGGATTTGATTCTAATGAGGATAGTATTAATGAACGTTGGTTTTCCTCAACAAATTGACCAAATACATCTTTTAAAGAAGGAGTATTACTATTAAAGCCGTTTAATTGATTAGCTAAATTGAATTCAGTATTATTTTGCTCTGCAACGGCAGGACTTTCAATCGAGGTTTCAATCAGGAACCCATTTGTTGTTTCGGTCGTTTCTTTACTAGAATCGAATACACCAAAAACTTCGTCTAAAGATAAAATTAAATCATTTTCTTCAACTTGATGCGTTGACTCAAATTGGAGATTTTCTTCTGTACCTGGCTCGTTAACTGCTACTTTTACTTCAGACGGAAAAATGTCTGGAATTATTGTATTTATTTTGTGAGTAGCAGAATCGTCAAAAATATCATCTACATTAATAAAATTTATTTTATCTAATTCTTTTGAGTTAACTAAATTAGTACTATTAGTTTCCGCTGTCTGCGATACAAATTCAAGTGAGTTATCGCTATCAAATCTAGAATTGCCAAATATTTCATCTAAGCCAGGATTTAAATGTTCTATTTGATTTGTAAGATTTTGACTACTATCAGCAGATATTTCGGTTAATTCACTTTCCGTTAATCTGAATAAATCAAGCCCAAAACCATTATCTAATTCCGTGAATTCATTAGATATTTCATGAGCAGCAAAAATATCTGTGAGTGATGGTGTGTTTATTTGCTCTTGTTGACTTAATAACTCAAGGTCTAATGTTAATTCTGGCTTCTCTAGACTAGATGAATCTACTAAATCCAACGACGACCAATCAAATTCTACGGTTTCAGCAGGCAGATCAGGGCTTACAGATGATGTCAGTTCGTTAAAATGCTCGTCTTGTAGAAAGTTATTTTCTGTAAAGTTATTATTTGTTGTTATCGGTTGAGTAGAATTTAAACTTGCTGATTCTTCTGAATCAGCAAGTTTAAGTAAAGCTGGGGAAGGGGAACCGCCTTGAGCGCGATCGCCTGCTATCACCGCTTCTCTTCCTGCCTGAAAATCAGCTAATGCTACTTCAGCAATATGTAAAACTTGATCGGGATGGGCATCAAGAGCAGCTATAGCTGTTTGTGCGATCTCAGTAAATCCTGACAGGTTGAATAATTCTCCTATTCCAGAAAATACTTCTGCTTGCGCCCGCAATTCTCCCGCTACTACGTTGTGTTCTGGATCTGCCAAAACGTTAGCTAAACGCTCTAATCCTTGAGCAACATCTACTTCAAAGATAGATAAAGTAATATCTATTCCTAATTCCACAGAACTAGGTAAAAAATCTTCTTTTCCCAGGTAATCTTTTAATTCTTCTTCAATTTGTGCAAATAGAGGTTCTGCTATTGCGATCGCTTGTTCTTCATCAAAATAACCAGTATTAATCTGCTCCATTAGTGGCAGACGGAGACAATCATAAGCCTGTAATAGCCAAGTCTCTAGTTGCTCGTCAATTACTAGATCTTCCTGATGCAGTGCCTTAAAAATATCTTCCAGGCGATGTGACAAAGTTTTAATAGCATCTAGCCCAACACTGGCAGATCCTCCTTTGATAGAGTGAGCCGCCCGCATCATGTTGTGGATTTTACCAGCAGTGCGATTTTGTTTTAAATCCAGTAACTCGGTTTCGATTACCTGCAAGAGTTCTGGAGCTTCTTGAATAAAGAATTGGTAGGCTTGATCGCGAATATCAGAGTCGATAGCCATAGCGGGAATGGGGAGGTGGAGGGGGCAGATAGGGCAGGGAGCAGGGGGCAGGGAGAGAAACAGAGGATTAAGTATTTTTTCTGACTCCTCTCTCCTCTCCCCTCTCTCCTCCCTTAGTTAACTTTGAACTGACCAACGTTAGCTTGCAATTCTTGGGCTAAAGTTAGCAATTCTTTAAAGGATGCTGATACATCAGTTGCTCCTGTTGAAGTTTTGTTGGCGATTGCTGCCACGTTACTCATGGTGTGAGTTACTTCTTCAGAAGCTTTAGTTTGAACTGCGGCGGCTTGAGCGATCGCTTCTACTAAGGCGCTGATGTGCGAACTAGCAGCAGTAATCTTATTCAAGCTAGACCGTGCTTCATCTACTAACTTTGTACCAGTGACTACTTGCTGAGTACCAGATTCCATTGCTGCAACTACTTCATTAGTTTCTGATTGGATACCTGCTACCAGTTTTTCGATTTCCGCCGTTGCTGCTGCTGATTGACGAGCAAGCGATCGCACTTCATCCGCAACCACCGCGAAACCACGCCCTTCTTCACCTGCACGCGCCGCCTCAATTGAAGCATTCAGTGCTAACAAGTTAGTTTGAGCCGCAAACGTGCCAATCAAGTTGACAACTTTAGAAATCTTTTGTGAAGATTCGCCTAAACGCTTGACTTTTTTGGATGTTTCCGCTACTGTTTCGCGAATTGCTAAAATCCCATCTACTGTGCGATTCATGGCGTTGTCGCCTTCCTTCACAATTTCCGTAGCTTGCTGCACCGCCGCTTCCGCTTGTTCAGCATTCTTTGCCACAGCGCGAATCGAGGTAGACATTTCCTCAATCCGATCCAAAGCACCGACGATTTCTTCAGCTTGGCGTAAAGCTTCTGCTGATAGCTCTTGGACGGCAACTTCGTTACTGCTAGTAGTTGCTGCTACTTGTTTAGTTGCGGTCTGCACCTGAGTTACAATTTTCCGCAAGCTGGTAATGGTGGCATTGTAGGAGTCGGCAATTGTGCCGATTTCATCTTCAGTCACATTCGCGCGAATCGTCAGATCGCCTTTACTAACTGGATCAACTTCTATTAGCAGTTCTAGCGCCCGTTTTTGGAGAGCCTCCCTAGCTAACCGTTGTTGTTCAGCATTGTTGGTTTGTTGCTGGGTAGCTACCTCTTGAGCAGCTAGCAGAGTTTGAATTTGTTCCACCAAGGTAGCTTGGTTGAGAGCCAAACCGACTTGGGTTGCCAACTGCGTGAACAAATCAATTTCTACCTTGGGCCAAGTGCGCGTTTCTGAGCAGTGATGAGCAATCATCAACCCGAATAGCTGATTGTCTACCATAATCGGCACAACTAAGTTTGCCTTAACTTGGAAACGCTCCAGCATCTCCACATGGCATTTGTTCAAACCCGCGTGTTGAATATCCTCAATAGCACGTACACGACCTTTGTTGTAGCTACCGCCTTGTGTATCTTTCAAACAGCTATCAAGTAGTTTTACCCCTAGCGTTGGTATCCAACCTGGCGCTACAGATTCTGCGATGACAGTGCCTTCCCAGTTACTATCAAAGCGATAAACGACCACACGATCCGTATTAAATGCTTTACGCATTTCTGAAACAGCCGTATTGAGGATGTCATCTAGGTTGAGAGATTCGCGCAGACGCAAAGTAACATCAGACAGTAGTTGAGCGCGTTTGGCTTCAGCTTCTTTCTGTTCTAAGAAGCTGATCCGGTCAAGAGCCAAACCTACTTGGGTGGCTAACTGAGTACACAAATCAACTTCCGACTTCTGCCAATTCCGAGGTGTTGAACATTGCTGTGTACACAATAAGCCTAATAATTTGTCACCACTGACAATTGGGGTAATCACATTAGCACGGAGTCTTAAGCGTTCATACAACTCCAAGTGACAAGGGGTGAGATTAGCTTGATAAATGTCATTAATGACAAACACACGCCCATTGCGGTACAGTTCTACTCCTTCATCTGAATCAGTGAAGTAAGTATCTGTCACCTTCAGGTTCAAGAATGAAGGTAAGCCTGGTAATACTGCTTCAGCGACAACATTACCACTCCAATCTGGGTTAAACCGATATAAGAATACCCGTTCTGCGTTAACCAGTTGTTGCGTCCCTTGCACAGCTTTCTCAAACACATCTTGAATATCAAGTGATTCGCGGGCGCTAGTAGCAATTTCAGCAAACAGTTGTGCGCGTTTTGTTTCTGCTTCTTTTTGTTCTAAGAAACTAATCCGGTCAAGAGCCAAACCTACTTGGGTGGCTAACTGAGTACACAAATCAATTTCCGACGATTGCCACACACGCGGGCTGGAGTACTGTTGTGTACATAGTAATCCCAGCAATTTATCACCACCGACGATTGGAGTAATTACAATTGAGCGAATCTTTAAACGCTCATACACTTCGCGGTGACATGGTGTGAGGTTGCTCTTGTAGATGTCATCAATGACAAATACCCGACCGTTACGATATCGTTCTACGCCTTGTTCTGTGTCCATGAAGTAGGTATCAGCTACTACCATGTTCAGACAGTCTGGTACTCCTGGGGCTGCTGCTTCAGCAATAATTTCCCCACTCCAGTCTGGGTTAAAGCGGTATAAAGAAACCCGTTCTGCATCTACTAACTGTTGTGTACCTTGTACAGCTTTCTCGAATACTGCTTGAACATCGAGAGATTCACGGGCGCTGTTAGCAATTTCTACAAACAGTTGCGATCGCTTCGCCTCTGCTTTTTGTTGTTTTACCTCAGTTTCTTTTTGTTCAAAGTAGCTAATACGGTCAAGAGCCAAACCTACTTGCGTAGCTAACTGGGTACAAAAATTTACTTCCGACTGAAGCCATGTTCTAGGGCTGGAATATTGCTGTGTACACAACAGACCTAAGAGTTTGTCACCGCCCACAATTGGAGTAATTACAATCGAGCGAATCTTTAAACGCTCATATACTTCCCGATGACATGGTGTGAGGTTGGTTTTGTAAATATCATCAATGACAAATACCCGACCATTACGATAACGTTCTACACCTTTTTCTGTGTCCATGAAGTAGCTGTCTGCTACTGTCATGTTCAAGCAGTCTGGTACTCCTGGGGCTGCTGCTTCAGCCACAATTTCACCACTCCAGTCTTGATTGAATCGGTACACGCTTACTCGTTCAGCATTGAGTAATTGTTGCGTTCCTACTACTGCTTTTTCAAACAGGGGTTCAATGTCTTCATCTCGACGGGCGCTGTTAGCTATTTCCGCAAATAACTGTGCTGCTTTGGCTTCGGCTTCTTGCTTGGTAGCTTGGGTTTCTTTTTGCTCAAAGTAGGAAATACGGTCAAGAGCCAAACCTACTTGTGTCGCCAGTTGAGTACAGAAATTCACTTCCGACTGTAGCCATGTTCTGGGGCTGGAATATTGCTGTGTACACAACAGACCTAAGAGTTTGTCACCACCCACAATTGGGGTAATCACAATTGAGCGAATCTTTAAACGCTCATATACTTCTCGGTGACATGGTGTGAGGTTGGTTTTGTAAATATCATCAATGACAAAT
>DATNQB010000058.1 GCA_036702875.1 Oculatellaceae cyanobacterium
ATGATGACTTAGATAGTCTTAAAGAAAGAGTTTGTGCTTATCTTGAAGAATTTTCTTCAGAAACAATAGCATCTATAACCGGATGGGATTACATTTTATCAGCACTCCCCACCGTTGCATGATTTTTTAAAAATGGTATAAATTGGAATTGTTATAATTATACTTAACTAAACTTTAAAAGCTATCAAACAATAAATATACCCACTCCAAATATAAATAGAGTGGGTAATTTTGATGAACACATGACTTGAGTTAAATAACTTAATCGCTCAAATCAGCAATTGTAATTTTGTTTTTAATAACCACAAACAACTAGAGATTAACAGCTAATTGCTTTGACTCTATTTCTAGCTGACGGAGTAGGTTTTGATCGCCTCTAGCTTTTGCTGCTTGTAATCGGTATTCTAGATTACGACGCATATTTTCTATGTGAATTTGGGTTGTTTCATCCAAAGCTTTTTCACTACTTCTAGAAGTTGTATAAGCAGAATTTTTTCTGAGCCATAAATCTGAGTTGGCAGACCTGGCACGATTAGCAACCTCACATTTGAGCAAGCTAGTTACTGGTGAATCTACAGGCAGATGTCTAACATAGCGGAAGCTAGAATCTTGTTCCCCGTTTCTGCCGTAAATTTCGGCTTCCTTAACTTCCAGACCAGGTGGGTTGTATTGGTATTTGCTCCTGATGACGCGGTTAGATAAATTCATAAGTTTTGCCTGTAACCCAGTTTTTTAAGTTTTATTAAGAATTAAACTGTTATCGTTTGTAATCGTTGTTGGCGTTTGGTTTTGAAAAACTTGAACCTTAGAGGTAGTTGTTCAAATATCGATAAAATTGCCAACACTTCTGTATCTATTTTTACAATTTTAGTTGTAATTGTCAAGATAGCCTTGCTTAAACAAGCGTTAAACTAATTTTTATTTAGCAAGTTGTGCTAACGGTGTTTATGCTGTAACTAATAGCTTTTGGATCAATTGCAGCTACTTAATGATTAATCCCATCTTAACAATAGGATTAAACTCAACCGTGATTTAGCTAACATCTTTGTTGTGATCTGTATTAGTAGATTAAAGCTAAAAGATTAAGGTTAACAATATTTGACATTAACCTGAGTCCCCAATTTATCCACCAGAAGAAAGAAAAACTTCTTTTTCTGGGTCAGATTTAAACGATGTTAGAAGTAATTTTGCTGTTTGCTGGGTTTATTATTATAGCAGTTTATCTTTACTGTGGCAATTTTTAGTTAAGAATGAGTAATTGGCAAGTCGCGGAGGAAGTAAAAGCGATCGCTCTTGCCATCTTCTCTGATTCGCCCCAAATAACCTGTTAACGGTGAGGAAAGCTCTATCACAATGTCGTGCATTTCCTTGGTGGTTAACGGTTGGGGTGGATGAGAACCAAAGTACGCGCCGTGTAAAGCTTCAACGCCAACATCTTCTAAGCCTGTATTTTGGAGATAGTTTTTGACTACCTTAATGAGATGCGATCGCAGTTTAATCTTGTCTTGAACTCGATTAATATAAGCGTTAACTTTATCGTCTACTACGCCAAACGGCTCTTGTTGCCAACATTCTTTGAGTTCTAACAAGTTTATCGAGCCTTCGTAATCAGCTTTCAATTGAACTAATTTCTGTAGAGTTTCAGGGCGAATTACATTCATTTTATTCTCAATAGCTGCTTTATTAGCAGGATCAGTTAAAGCACCAGCAGCAAAAATTAACTTGATAGAACGATTAAACTGTTCTTGACCCAAATGGGTTACACCTAAATGAATTAGTTGCGCGGTGACACTATTAGGGACATTTTCATGTTTACTAGCTTTACATTCACCCACAACTGGATAAGGAGTTTCACAGTAAACATCTATCCCGCCAGCGCCTCCTGTTGAATTAGGATCGAGGCTGGCTTTGGGATTAAGATTAGAGTTGGTGAAACCTAGTTTGATAAAGCTTTTTCGTACTAGCTTTTCAAAAGCATTACCATCGCTGGAATTACCTACATCAGTAATTGTTTTAATCCAAGCTAAATCTGGATCTGGTTGCCTAATTATTTTATTACTACTCCATCCCAAGAAGATTTTGATATCTTGAGCGAGTTGTTTAGCTGCTGGGTTTGTTTCTGCTAAAAGTGCGATCGCATTTTGCAATTCTTCTAATTCTGGATGCTGTGGCGGTTCTAGTTTTTCTAGCTGTTGTCGGCGCTGGGAGAATGTGCGCTCAGTTAAAACTGGATAAGATTCTGTAACAGCCAAAGAGTTTGGCAAAGCTACAAACTGACGCTCTTGCTTATTTAGCGGCATCTCAATTGCATCAGGCAACAGATATACTCGCAAATAAGCTAGAAAAATATAAGGACGTTTCAAAAGAATTTGCTGTAATGCTTCTGTTGTCCAGATAGTTAAGCGTGACAATTTTTCTAAAGATTCAGCATCATCCAGCATTTGGCAAAATTCGCACTTAGCCCAAGCTTTGATTGCTAATGTCTCATTGGCTAGTTGTCTTAAAGAAGCCTGGGCAATATTTAAAAATTTTGAGTTATAGTATTGCTCGATTAAGATTGAATCAGTTGATAAATTAAATGGTAGCAGAGCTAATACTTGCCCTGGACGAATAAATTTTGGAGGCATAGCTACAATCATCCGCCCATGAATTAATGCTTCAACTTCAGGTGCAGGTAGACACAATGCAGAATTTACTAAAGTCTGATATGTCATGTTTAGTTAACTAGATTTAGCTCTATGCCATCGGATAATTCAACCTCTATTTTAGGAATACTAATAGGTAGATCCTCATCAATTAAATTATTAGGTTCTTGACCAGAAGGATCGCTTAATATTTCTCTAATAAGAGGGTTGTTAATAGCTAATTGAGAGGTTTTGATATATTCGACTATTGAATCCTTGGTTAGCTCATAACTTTCGTGGCTATCATAAACAGCTTTAATAGCTAAAAGTGGTTTGATATCTTGACTTTGTAATAGTACCCACTCTCCACCTAGTTCTTGTAAAAGCTTTCTGACACATTCTTTCGCTACTCCTGCACTAGAATTTATTTTCTTTGAGCGAACAAGGCAACCGCGAGTTAAATCAAATTTTTTGTAATCAATTAATCTTTTCAAAGCCGCTCCTTGATATTTGCCACCACTTTGTTGTAGAACAGCTACTCCAATTTTTACTATTTCTCCATTTTCTTGACCAATAATCTTAAATTGAATGTATGCTTGCTCGGGAGCTTGATTTTTTCCAATTGCTTTAACTGTTACTCCTTCTACTGTTTGATTTTCCATAGTAGAAAATGCCAACCATAATGCGTCAGCAATTGCTTGATTATTTTCCTCAGATAATATATCTATATCTTCTAGATTAGTTAACTCTGTTTTAAAGCAAAGAGCAACAGGCTTAATTGGATCTGGAGCGCTACTAGGAACAAAATTTTCAGCACACCACTTTAAAAGCGACCTAACAGTTGGTTTTTGTTTACCAAAATCTCTAAGTTTAGTTTCATCAAATGGATAGAGATTATGAGGTGGAGTTTGCTTATGCTCTTGATAAAAATTTTCCAGCCATTCCTTTGTTATAGCCACAACATCATCAGAATTAAGGTGCTTTAGATCTATGGGCTGTCCTTGTATCGGATAACTTGCTATCCGGTCAATTACTGCTTCAGCTTGTGGTAAAGCTCTTACCTGAAAATCCCAGGTTTCCTCATACATCGCCAGTAATAAAACACTGCGTCTTAGATTGTTGTATAAATCTTTAGTTAAGCTTGCAACTACCATTGCTGGTGTTAATCCATTTTCATCAGCCTCTAGTGTGTCTAATTCATCAAAACAAATTACAGGCACTTTATAATTACTTGCTAGGTCAAGAACTTGGCAAACAGTTGTTAAGGCTTCACTTTCTGGATTTTCTCTATTTATGTTAGGCAACCCCATTGTTATAGATTGTGTTTCCGCCAATTCCATTCCAGATAACCAGTGAGTTGCATAAACAGTATGGCTTGATGAAAGTGTCCATAAAACGGCTCTAACCAGATAAGGATTTTGAATATTAGGTTTAATTTGAATGATACAATCAGTTAAGTGATCGACTAATTGAGTTGAATATTTATTTAGCCAAGATGGAAAAACATTAATATATTGATGTGGAGTATTATTCCATTGTTTCGCTTCATTGATTAGATTGCTTGCTAGCTCTTGCAACTGCATTATTCCTTGAGAACTACCAAATGCTCTCAGGCTAGATACTAGATTTTGCAGAAATTGATATTTAATTTTGTTAAGGTTGTCATACTTATTCATGTAGATGAATAAGGTACTATCATCTGACTGTAGCCCGTGTCTAATTCGACTAATAATTTGAGTTTTGCCTAACCCTCTTTCACCTCTAATAGTAATTCCTACGGTTTCACGCTGCCCTTGCTGAACTTGTTTAACTGCTTCAAAAACAGCATTAGAAGCGTGAGCATTAATTGAGGTAACATCGGGAAAAGACTTGCCCCATATTTGAGGTGGTCTAACCACTGTATTACCCGCAAATGGGTTGTACTTTCTAATAATGTTGTCGATACTAGATGTTGTAGCTGTCATATTACAGTAAAATTATGAGTGATAAGCTAAAAATTTTTTAGTGTTTTAATCGCTTGGCATAGCAACGTAATCCACTAAGTTCAGTAGTGATAGAGTCCTCAATTTTATCTGGAGCGCTATCTTCTACACTACCTGCTAAAAGTTGCAAAATGTCGTTAGCTTGCATTTCTAGTAGCCAGTCATTGAACTGAGAGCGGGTAACTTGTTCGCCGATTTCTCTCCTGATTCGATAAATTGCTACTAAATTATTGAAGTTATAGTCACGGTTTAACCTGTCAAACACATCCAAAGCGAGTTGCTTAAACTCTTCATAGGATGTAACTTTTTGTTTAGAGTTTGACTGAGTTACTTCGTTGCTTAGTGTTCCCATTTCCCGTATCCAGCGCAGCAAAGCGTTAGCGGTTTTAGCGCCTATTTGTCTGTCAAACTGAAATTCGGGGTTTTTCAAACCTTCGCTTAACATTTGGATACCTTTAGCAGAAAGAGATATCTTGTTTTTAGAAAGTGCGATCGCTTCCTCTTTCTCCAACTGTGCAAAAATATCTTGATAGTCAGCAGCTTTCTCGGTAGTTCGGGTAATTCTGGTAGTTAATTCACCTTTCTTAACTTCTTGTTCACCTCCTCCCATATCCCATAAAGCCAAAAGTAGGCGAGTTTTAGCTGAAAATTCCGAACCCTGTAAACCTTGTACAGTTGATTTCGCTTTTGTTGCCATCTTCAAAATATTTCAATAACATCATAAAAAAAGGTAAAAATACTTATTTTTACCCGCTCATTTTTAAGTATTTACCTAAAAATGCTTTGGTAAAATCATTGTGTAAATTTACTCAGCATTTACATTAAATTAAGAAAAATTATTACTTGATCAAGCTTAAATGCCTATACCCCTGACGGGGTATAGCTAAAACATAACGCGGGCAAGATGCCCGCACTACATTTAACCTGTGGCGTTTGTCTTCAAATCAAGATTCACTAATAATCTGATGAATTAAAGAATTATTAACTACTAAATTAGTCTGCTCAATAAATTCATTAACTTGCTCTTTACTTAAATCATAATTCTCACGCGCTTTGGAAACAAAAAGAATAGCTAATAGGGGTTTAATTGCCTCAGCTTCTAATATTACCCATTTTCCAGCTAACTGCGGTGAAAGAAATTTCTTTAAACCTGCTTGTAATTGCGTAGAATCCGCACCAATATCTTTAGAGCGAAGTAGACAACCACGATTTAAATCAAACGTTTTATACTCAATTAGCCGTTTTAAACCAGCTAACACCTGATTACTATTATCTTGCTGGAGAATAGCAACTCCAATTTTTAACGTTTCTTCATTTTGATTAACAATAACTTTGAAATCAATAAAACCTTTATTTAAAGCAACTGGTTCAACTTTTTCAACGCCCTTAATAGTCACATTATCTATAGTTTTTCCGATTAAATTAGAAAAACTTAGTAGAAGTGCCGCAGCTAGTTTTGACTTATCTTCTATAAGTGTTTCAAAAGATGCTTCAACTGTTGCGATTTCCTTTTCAAAAGCAACTTGAACAGGATTTACTTCTGGTGCTAGTGTTTCTACTTTAGGAACGACAAAATTATTAGCACACCAGGTTATAACTTCACGAGTAGTAGGTTTATAATTACCTAAATCTCTAAGTTGAGTTTCTGTAAATGGATAAACAGGCGTTTCAGGAACTAAATTTTGATTGTTGTAAAACTCTTGCAGCCATAAACTTACAAGCTCAACAATTGACTCAGCATTGAGATACTTTAATTCAATTGGTTCTGAAGTTGCTGCTGAAACTCGATGAGGTATTCCACCAGGTAGAGATTTAATTTTTACTTTCCATGTATCCGGTAGCATCGCTGTCAAAATTACAATACCGTGACTGCTACTAGATATCAGACTATCAAATAAATTTTTAACTAATTCAGCAATTGCTTGCGCTTTATCAGAACTAGAATCATCTGTGCTAACTCCCTCTAGTTCATCAAAACAAATTAATAGGGGTTTATAATCACTAATTAAACCTAATATTTGTAAGGCGAATTCAAAAGCTTTAGCTTCTTGATATTCTTGAAGATTGTTTGGTAAGCTTAGTTCAGTAGCTTTATCTTCAGATAAGCTATCTCCAGATAACCATTTAATCGCGTAGGGCGCATGAACTTCTGAAAGCGTCCAAAGAATTGCTCTAATTATATCTGGATCAACGTTAGGTTTAATGAGAAGGGAAACAGCTACTAAACTATCAATAAATTTATTATTTCTTTCAATAGCAGTAGGAAAGTTGTTGTGAATTAAATCTTGCGGATATTGACTAATCTTTTCTGCTTGGTCTTGTTTGCCGACGTGATTGTATGCTTCAATTAAGATAGCTATCGCTAATTCTTGCCATTGCTTTAAATTTTGATTGCCCGTTTGATTAAGGCTCTGGGATAAAATTTGTAAAAAGTGATAATTAATTAGCTTTAAGTCAGTAAAATGACTAGCACTAACATAAATAAATAAATTATTACCTTCTTCTAACAAACGTTGACGAATACGGCTAATGATGTGAGTTTTGCCAGTGCCTTGCTGACCGATAATAGCAATAGACGTAACTTTGCTTTCACCAGTGTTAACCTGTTGAATCGCTTGAAAAACAGCATCGGAAGCGTGAACATTTAAACTGGTAACATCAGGTAAGCCCTTACCCCAAACATCTTGCCCCCTAACAGCAGCACCTCTCTCAACAAAGGGGTTGTGACTTTCAATAGCGGCGTTAATTTCTTCGATTGTAGATGCAGAAGAGCTAATCATAGTAAGTTTAATTAAGTAAAGAACTACAACAGGATAACTTTTATCTTAAGATCGGCATCAGGTTTCGGCTCTCTATGGCAGTGATTAGCCTAGAGTTCCCCACGCTGTATGCTACGCAGTCAGAGCATGGAAAATGTCAGCCTGCATTCCAGTATCTACTTATTAATGTACGAGTAGGTGATGCGATCGCCTATCTACCTAAAAATTGATTAAATTTGCCCAACAGATCTACGGTATATCCCGTTAAGCTGATTTAGGTATGCAATGCTAGTTATTTGAATGTGATTGTGGACATTGATTCTATCCTTATACCCTTTCAGCACTTTGGTGTCCATCTAGGGCTAAAGCGAATTCAACAACTATTATCAGATTTAGGCAACCCCAATCACTCTGTACCTGTTATTCATGTAGCTGGTACTAATGGTAAGGGTTCGGTGTGCGCTTATCTTTCTGCTGTACTAACTGAAGCGGGTTATAAAGTTGGGCGTTATACTTCTCCACATTTGGTAGATTGGAATGAGCGCATCTGTTTAAATGAACAACCAATCTCCTTAGAAGCGTTACAAGAATTATTACTGCAAGTAACAGCCGCAATCAACCCAGATAAAGAAACTCCTACTCAGTTTGAAGTTATTACCGCCGCCGCGTGGTTATATTTTGCTCAACAACAGGTAGATATTGCTGTGGTGGAAGTGGGGTTAGGGGGACGTTTAGATGCAACGAATGTGTGCGATCGCCCTTTAGTTAGTATCATTACTTCTATCAGTCGAGAACATTGGCAGCAATTAGGGTCAACTTTAGCTCAAATTGCCACGGAGAAAGCGGGTATTTTAAAACCTGGATGTCCAGCAGTAGTAGGACAATTACCACCAGAAGCACAAGCAGTAGTAGCACAACGAGTTAAAGAATTAAATTGTCCGGTTGTTTGGGTGGAACCTGCGCGAAAATTACCCCCCCTTACCCCCCCTTATCAAGGGGGGGGATTAATTGAGAAACTACCCACCCTTACTTCCGAATTAAACGAGGGGTTGGAATCTTGGGCAGAGTATCAGGGAATAAAGTATCCTTTAGCTTTACACGGGGATATTCAGCTAAGTAATTCAGCTATTGTGATCGCAGCTTTACAAATTCTCCGACAACAAGGATGGCATATTTCTGAAAGTGCGATCGCATCTGGTATGGCAAAAACCAAATGGTTAGGACGTTTACAATGGACAACTTGGAACAACCATAAATTACTCATTGACGGCGCACATAACCCCGCAGCAGCTAAAGCATTGCGTCAATATGTCGATACATTGGGTGTTTCCGTAACTTGGGTAATGGGGATGCTTTCTACCAAAGATCATGCTGAGATTTTTCAGGCGTTATTGAGGGAAGGCGATCGCTTATACTTAGTACCCGTACCAGATCACAGTTCTGCTGATCCTCAAAAATTAGCGGTTCTTGCTAAAAGTATTTGTCCTAATTTAGCTGATTGTCAAACATTTTCCGATCTCACTACAGGTTTAGAAGCAGCAATAAATACTTCCAGCTTATTAGTATTATGTGGATCGCTTTATTTATTGGGTCACTTTTTCCAGCAGCAACTTGCTAATTAGTTACCAATAATTAAGTACAAAACTTACGCATACCAACTGTGACCAAGATGGTCACACTACATATATGGTAAATTAACTTGCCATTACTGCATAAGTAGTGCGGGCAAGATGCCCGCGTCTTGTTTTGCGTAAGCCTTAACAGGGGGTTAAGTTTTCTCTTACTACTTTTGATTCCAAATTTGGGCTGCATCTGCAATAGCTTGATCCACAGATTTCTGCCCTAACATTGCCGCCTGCAAATTTTCATAAATTGCTTTCTGCAACACATTAACATCCTTCATCGCCGGAATTAAAACCTCTGACTGTGACAATTGATTTGCACTAACATAGCGACCTTGTTCTATTGGCGATGTTTGATTATCACTCTTAATTTGAGTCTGATATTCTTGCACAGCCTTAACAGTAGAAGGCAAAACATTTCCAGTTTTAGCAAAAGCTAACTGATTTTCTGTGTTAGTTACAAACAAAGCAAATTTTAAAGCAGCATCAGGTTGCTCCGTATCGCGTGGAACAATCAAGTTCATTACAGCGACATTTTTCTTATTAGTCTTCCCAGTAATTTGAGGTGCAACAGCAGAAGCTTTAGCTATATCAGGTGCATTTTTAGCGATCGTATCAATAAACTCTGCGCCAGAAGAAAGGAATGCTAATTCACCAGCTTGGTAAAGATCAATTGCTTGTCGATGTCCTTGGGTAAGAACTTCTTTTGGTAATAACGCCTGCTTATACAAATCTACCCAATATTGAAATACATCTTTTCCAGCAGAAGTGTTAAAAGCAGCCTTACCTTGATCGTCTAATAAAGGAACACCCATCTTTACAAACGACTCAAGCACCTCAGATGAGTCTTGAGGTACAAAAGTGCTAAAAAAAGCATACTTACCAGTTTTATCTTTAATTTGCTTCGCTGCTTGCGCCAATTCTGTATAAGTTGCAGGTGGCTTGGTAATACCAGCTTTTTTCAACAACTCAGTGTTATAAATTGTAACTTCAGTAGTTAAATACCAAGGAATACCAAAGCTTTTACCATTAATTGTGCTAGCGTTCCAAATATTAGGTAAATACTCTTGGCGTGCAGTAGCAGGTACTTTAGTATCTAAATCTAACCAAGCATTGCGTGCAGCCAGTTGGGAAGCAAAACTAGGGTTTAAGTTAACTACATCGGGTGCTGTTCTTGCAGAAACAGCAGCCAAAATTTTGCTCTCCATTGCCGACCAAGGAATATCTACCCAACGAATTTTGATGCCAGGGTTTTGCGCTTCAAAGGTAGAAATCAACTTGTTAAAATAATCGGTAAACTTAGGCTGTAGCTGCATAGTCCAAAACTCAACTTCAGGAGTTTTTGGTGGTGCAGAACCAGGGCTACAGCTAATTACCCAACTCAACAGCAACCCTAATAAAGCAAATATGCCTAAGCGTTTCCAGTTTTTCATTATGATTTGTAAAGTTGCAATTTATTTTGCGACTGACGATCGCAGTCACTAATCGTACAAGAGAAACAGCAACGCGATCGCTTTAGGTTGCGCCACAAAAGCCAAAATTTCCGACAAACACACTGTATTGGGTCGCCACATACTGTGTCAAAAGATATTTCTTTCCCTCCAAGAGCGCTAATTCTAAGCTACATTGATTACGATGCTTCTTTATTGCTCTCGATTCTAGCAATAAGCGCCTATTTACAAATTTTTAACTTTCAGGGGTTATCCAAACATCTATGTTTAACCGTTTAAAAAGTTTCATCCCCAGAAGTGGCAAAGGAATTGGTATAGAACTGGCACCCGAACGGATTAATATTGCTCAAGTCCGCAAGCAAGGTCAGGGATTTAAACTAACCATGTTGTCTTCAGTAGAAATACCTGAAGGGCTGATTCAAGAAGGCAAGATTACAGACTCACCAGGCTTGGCAGAACTAATTCAGTCAACCTTGGCAGAGAGTAAAATTAAAGTAGATCGAGTAGCTACTGCAGTTCCCATGCGGGAAGCAGTGATCAGGATCATCCCAGTTCCAGCAGAATTAAACGATAAAGAATTAAGGGAAATGGTACTCGACCATGAAGCTGGTCTTTATTTGCCATATCCTAGAGAAGAAGTTGATGTCGATTATCAGAAGCTGGACTTAATTGTGGATGAAGACGGCATTGAAAAAGTACAAGTTTTGTTAGTAGCTACCAAAAAAGAAATTACCAATAGTTATATAGAGACATTTGAGCAAGCTGGCTTACGCGTAGATGTTCTAGAAATCAACAGCTTTGCTTTAATTAGGACAATGCGAGAGCAGTTGCGGCAATTCGGTTCTCAAGAAGCTGCCGTATTGGTAGATATTGAGTTTGATAGCACTGAAATTGCTATTATCGTCAACGGCGTTCCACAATTTAATCGTACCGTTCCCATTGGAACGTTCCAACTCCAGAACGCCCTCAGCCGCGCCATGAACTTACCAACGTCAAGAAATACCGATCTTTTACAAGGAATGACGATTCCTACTAATTCCCCTGTTGATAGTGTACGCACTGGCGCAACTGGAATAAATCCTGGTATGGCTGCTCTTTTAAGAGTTTTAGGGGAACTAACTGATGAACTACGTCGCTCTATAGATTTTTATTTGAATCAGAGCGAAAATTTGGAAGTCGCACAATTATTGTTGGCAGGCCCAGGGGCAGGTATGGGACAACTAGATGAGTTCTTTACACAAAGGTTAAGCTTGCCTACTACTCAGATAGATCCAGTAGCAGCGCTTGGTTTACAGCTAGATCAAGAAATTCCTCTAGTCCAAAGACCAGGCTTAGGAACTGTATTGGGATTAGGCTTGCGGGAGGTTTGAACTAATGTATAGCTTAGATATTAATTTTATTAAAGACCGCCGCGATCCTAATGAAGTAAAAGTCGGTGGAGGTGGTAGCAAATCAGCCAATATATCAGTTAAAGAAATGCTACCTCTATTTTTGGGGGTGGGCGTTGGTTTGCTATTGGTAGGAGCGGTAGGTGGGTTATGGCTTTTTCTGCAACAGCAAACTACAGTATTGCAGGAGCGCCAAGTTGCTTTAGATAAAGAACTAGCGCGTTTAAAAGGATTAGATGATCAAGTAAAACAAATTAACGACCAGATTACCCAAGTTACAGGACAGACAAAAGATTTAGCGAGTGTATTTAATCAAATCAAGCCTTGGTCGGCTATTTTAGAGGATATTCGCGATCGCATTCCCCCAGGTGTGCAAATCGATACAATCCAACAAACAGCAGCCACTGCTCCTCTACCAATTGTTAGTGCTTCCCCAAGTGCTAGTGCTTCCCCAAGTGCTACCGCACCAGCTACTCCACCGAGTCCACAACCTGTAACTAAAATTCAAATTCAAGGAACTGCTCGTTCTTTTAATGATGTCAATGATTTTTTATTAACTTTACAAAGATCTGCCTTTTTTCAGGACAATCAAACTCAGTTAGTCACAGCAAAACTAATTGATAGCCCTATAAAAATAGAAACCCAAAAATCTAAAGAGGAAAAAGAAAGTAATTTAGAGTTTAAATTACCAAAGGTAGTGCAGTATACAATTGAAGCAAACCTGAACGATGTAACTGCTGCAAAATTATTAAGAGAATTAGAGCGTAAAGGCGCTGTAGGGTTAGTAACTAGAATTAGAACCCTTCAGGACAAAGGAGTAATTGAAAAATGACTTATACTGAAGAATTTATCCCTGGTGATTTAGATCAAGATCTGCAAGAAGGCCCCAGTTATCCAAGTGCCTTTGGGATTACGTTCACTCCTATAATTGGGGGTGCAATTTTTGCGATTATAGGTTTAATAGGCGCAGGCTATTTATTCGCAAATACAGTACTACCTGCTTATCAAAGCAACCAAGAACTGCAAGCAAAGATTGATGAGACAGAAACTCAAATTCAACAAAGGCAAGGTAGTCAACAAAAAATTAATGAGGCTCAACAAAAACTTGATTTAGCCAAACGTCAGAAACAAGAAGTATTAGCTTTATTTGCTAAAGAAAAAACTTTAGATACCTTATTAATTGATATTAATGGCTTTATTAATGCTAGACAAGGAAGCTTGCAAGGATTTGAGCCGGAAAAACTCGATCCTCTTGCTAGTGTAATCAAGGATGGTTCATTAGGGGCAAATTTAGATAATAAAGTCAAAAGACAGGGTGCTACAGTTTCAATAGAAGGAAGCTTTGATCAAATTCAGTCAATATTGCGTAGCGTTGAGCGGCTTGAACAATTATTGTTGATTAGAGATTTTAAAGCCGACTTAGATAAGTCAACCCAAAAAGTCAAGGTCGATCTTCAAGGTAAAGTTATACCTCAAGGAAACTCAACGACTAACATTAAAACAACTTTTAAAGTTAATGCAATCATTCCCTTAACCCCCGAAGAAGCTGCTGCTGCTGCTGTACAACCAAAAAAATAAGTATCAAAACTTAATTTAGTTGTTTTGTTCTAATTTTTTGGTAGGTTCAGGCAGAAGTGCAGCTATTAATTAAATGACTTTTGTTGGTATGTATTGTGAGGAAAAAAACGTGAGACAGCTTCAGAAATTAGGTGGAATTTGTGTAGGAGGAATAGTAGTTGCTATCTCTGTGCAACCAGGATGGGCAGCTATGACCCCTGTGACACAGGGTGAAGTTAATTTAATTCCCACAAATTTAGAGATTAAATCTGAAGGTTCAGTTGTTGAGGTTGACAGCAAAAACTTCAGCTTAATACCAACAAGTGCAACGCAGACAACTAAAGATGATGAAAAAGTAGGGGTAAAGAAATCAGGAAGCAGGGTAGAAGACTACCAACAAGGGGTAGGGTTTAGATCAAAAGAAAACTCAACTAAGGGAGATTGGATCAATAAGGGGCAAGAGTTATTGATCAAATCTTCAGGGGAAACAACTTTCTCTGCGTACCAACTCCCCTCTGCTTTTAATCAAGGCTTAAGTGCTAATGGCACAAAGATTTTGGCTCAGACACCAACTCAAACGCCAACTCAAACAACACCTTTTCCCGTCAGACCTGATGTTTTAGTTCCTAATCCTGAAATTATAATTCAAGGCAATCCTGCCCCGGCTGCGGGTTCTTTTCAGCCTGTGGCACCAACAACACCATTATTACCTAGAGCGATCGCACCCCCAGTAGGTGATATTTCTGTTTCCAATATTAACGCCGCTTCTGACGCGGTAGATTTGGGTACAACAGCGCGTGTACCTAAGCTGGTATTGAAAGATGCTCCAGTAAGAGAAGTATTAGAATTGTTGGCGCGTTCTGCTGGTCTTAACCTTGCTTTTAGTTTAGGCAATGCTGGTGCTACAACTGGCGGTGCGGCTGGTGCGGCAGGAACGACAGGACTCGCTCCAATTTCTCTTAATTTAGAAAATGAACCAGTTCAAGAAGTTTTCAATTACGTTCTGGCTATTTCTGGTTTACAAGCTAACAGAATCGGACGCACAATTTTTGTAGGTACCCAATTGCCTCAAGGTGTTCGCAATATTATTGTTCGTAGCTTACGTCTCAATCAAGTTACAGTTGGGCAAGCAGCAGGGTTCTTGCTAACTCAAGGAGCAGAGCAACAGCAGGCAACAACTGCAACTTCAGTTACGGCTGTAATAGATCCTGCTCCACCTTCCGCCGCATCCGGAGGCACAGGTGGCGTAAGCACCACAATTGCTACTCTTCCGCTTGCAAAGATTACTAATACAACAAATTCAGTTACCAGAGTAGCGACAGCCGCAGATGCTCAAACTGTGGGGCAGGGGCCTTCAGGAGCTTTACTACTGAGGGGATTAGGAATTTCTATTGATGAGCGCCTTAATACTATTACTTTAGTTGGTGAACCGCGTAAGGTGGAGCTTGCCTCAGCATTATTAACGCAGCTAGATATGCGTAAGCGCCAAGTAGCTGTGAATGTCAAGATAATTGATGTCAACTTATTGGATACTAATAACCTGAATACAAGTTTTTCCTTTGGATTAGGTAACGCTTCAATAGGGATTAACAATGTAACTGAAACAGTTACTGGTGGAGGAGGAAGAATTAGTTATTCATCAGGTAACTTTGTAGCTAGCTTGCTAGCGCAAGTTGTCAATGGCAACGCCAAGATATTAACTGATCCAACTTTGGTACTCCAAGAAGGAGAAAGAGCTACTGTCAACCTATCACAAGAAGTATTGGGAGGGTTTGAAACCACATACCAAGTAGTTAATAATGTTGCTATTCCAACTACTGAGCCAATTATCAAAAATGCTGGCTTAATTCTGGATGTTCAAGTATCTAGAATTGACGACAACGGTTTTGTTACTTTAAACGTTAATCCGACTATCTCTGCACCCGCAACTTCGGTAGAAACTACTCAAGGCACCATCACGCTATTGCAATTGCGGACAGCCCAATCTGGACAATTGCGATTGCGAGATGGACAAACGCTAATTATGTCAGGCATTATTCAGGAAACTGACCAGACAACAGTTACCAAAGTTCCGATTTTAGGAGATATTCCACTATTAGGCGCGTTGTTTAGAAGGAATAACCGACAAAATCAGCGCAATGAGGTAATTGTGTTGCTAACCCCTCAAATTATGGATGACTCCAATCGCTCGGCGTTTGGTTACAATTACAACCCTAGTTCCGAGGTACGTCAGATATTGCAGCAGCCTGGTTCCCCTACTCCAGGTAGCAGCCAGTAATTTCTAGAGACGCGAAATTTCGCGTCTTTATGGGCGTTACGCACCAAAAGCCTGCTAGATCCCCCCTAGCCCCCCTTAAGAAGCAGGGGGATATTGAAGTAAGGATTAAAACTAAAAACCCACTTCAATCTTGGGTCGAAAGTACCTTTTCAGGTAAAAAATAGTGATATAAATACCCAAAAAGACGGAAATCAATATAAATTAAAGGTTTCAACGATCCATATCCGGCTTGCAGACCTTAGAATATTGCAGTGAAACTTCGATACTGCGAGAGTTTCAGCGATTTTAAATTGGAATGCTATTACCATAAGTTGTTGAGCTTTCAATGCTGAAGCCTCAGATCGATTTTTTAACTCGGTTCAGTAAACAAAATTAGGAGATTTCTCATGAATAAAGGCGAATTAGTCGATAAGGTGGCTGAGAAAGCAACTGTTACCAAAAAGCAAGCTGATGCTGTGTTGACTGCTGCGTTGGAATCCATCATGGAAGCGGTTTCTGAAGGTGATAAAGTCACTTTAGTTGGCTTTGGCTCATTTGAATCACGAGAACGTAAAGCTCGTGAGGGTCGCAATCCTAAGACTGGTGAAAAGATGGACATTCCAGCAACCAAGGTTCCGGCTTTTTCTGCGGGTAAGTTGTTCAAGGATAAAGTCGCTCCTAGCGAAGATTAATTTTCTTCTAGGGCGGAATTTTACTTTGAATCGACCTGTACATGGGGGAAATTTAGCCTGGGCAGCCGCGCTGGCGGGCTGTTCCCCTTCCCTAATTGTTGATTTTTCTGCCAGTATCAACCCGTTGGGGCCTCCGCTATCGGCACTAGCCGCTATAAGATCGCATCTAACGGCTCTAGCAGCCTATCCCAACCCAGATTATTACCCTTTACGTACAGCACTCAGTCAAGTGCATCAACTCTCCCCTGACTGGGTGCTACCTGGAAACGGTTCAGCAGAGTTATTAACTTGGGCGGGTTGGGAATTATCAAAGCTGGATGTAACTGCTTTGGTTACTCCAGCTTTTAGCGATTACTGGCGATCGCTCAAAACGTTTGGTACAAATGTACTTGAGTGTCCTCTGGCCGATTTTGGCTTATCAGGTAGGAATCTGGAAACAGAGATTTTAGATTTGGGATTAATTAACCAAAAGCTAAAATCTCTAAATCCCAGCCGTAGCGGTTTGTTGCTGAATAATCCCCACAATCCTACAGGTCAACTTTTTTGTAAGGAAGCTATTCTGCCTTACTTGGAAGAATTTGCAATGGTGGTGGTGGATGAAGCTTTTATGGATTTTCTTCCTCCAGAGCAACAACAAAGCTTAGTATCACAGGTAGAGGATTATCCGAATTTGGTGATTTTGCGATCGCTCACTAAATTTTACAGTTTGCCAGGGTTACGCTTAGGTTATGCGATCGCCCACCCTGACCGCCTACAACGCTGGCAAAACTGGCGTGACCCTTGGCCCGTTAATACCTTAGCTGCTGCTGCTGGTGAGGCTGTTATTCAAGATACCGACTTTCAACAACAAACTTGGGAATGGTTGGAACCTACTCGAAAAGAGTTATTTGAAGGTTTAGCCAAATTACCAGGACTGCAACCCTACAAAGGCGCAGCTAATTTCTTATTAATTCGTACAGAACAACCGAGTTCACAAGTGCAGAAAAAACTGCTCCAGCATAGTAAGATTTTGATTCGTGATTGTCTGAGTTTTCCAGAATTAGGCGATCGCTATTTTAGGGTAGCTGTGCGTTCTGTTGCAGAGAATCAGCGTTTACTATCCGCTTTAGCTGCAATTCTCGATCCTAGCTATAAACAAGAATATGGCAGTTGAATTCGACCTAGTAGCGATCGGTAACAATACTGCTGCTATCTCTGCCGCAGTTGCAGCCGCCCGTTTGCAAGCGCGTGTTGCACTGGTAACGCCTCAGCTTGATCTTAAAACTAACTTAGAAGGTACTACTAAGCTAGAACTTAGTTCTATATACAATCAAGCTTTAACTTCTTTCGCACAAGTTGCTTATAAAATTGATAATGCCGCTAACTACGGCATCTATCGAGAGAATGATTTAAATAAAAATCAATTATCAACTTATCCTCAACTTAACGCAGCTTGGGAGTGGGCTAAAGCTGTAGTCTCCACTATTGAAGAACAGCATTCCCTCGCAGTATTGGGATCTTTAGGTGTTGATGTTATTGCTGGAAACGGTGAATTTTGCCGTCAACCTCACTTGGCATTTGTTGTCAAAAATAGACATTTACGCGCCCGTAGTTATCTCATAGCAACTAATTCTCGTCCAGTTATTCCCTATATTGATGGTTTAGAAACTACTGGTTATCTCACAGCAGTCAACTTTCAGCAGTCACTTTCCCAAAAAGTACCCCAAAGCTGGATAGTGATAGGCAGTGGCGCTGTGGCTACTGAAATATCTCAAACTCTTGTGCGGTTGGGTGCAAGTGTGACGCTGATAGTTAAAGGTGCGCGGATATTGCCTCAAGAAGATTTAGAAGTATCTCAGCTAGTGCAAGCGCAACTAGAAGCCGAAGGTGTCCGCATTCTTACTGAAACTAAGGTAGAGCAAGTTAAACGGATTGATTCTAAAAAGTGGGTGCTGGCTGGTAATAAAGCGATAGAAGTAGATGAAATATTTTTGGCAGTAGGATTTCAGCCGAATATTGAAGGTTTAAATTTAGAGGGCGTTGGCGTAAAGATTAATCGACGTGGTTTGCAACTTAATGAAAAGTTGCAAACCACTAATCCCCGCATTTATGGTTGTAGAGATGTGATTAAGGGGTATCAGTTTCTCCACCTTGCTGATTATGAAGCTAAAGTTGCTTTAAAAAATGCTTTGTTTTTTCCTATATTTAAAGTAAATTATCGTGGGATTCCTTGGACAATATCTACTGATCCTCAGTTAGCGCGGGTTGGGATGACTGAGGCGCAAGCGATCCGGCGGTATGGTAAGGATGTGATGGTGTTGCGGCAATACTTTAAGAGTGTGAGTAAGGCTGTAATCACTGGAGAAATTACAGGTTTATGTAAAATCATTGTGCGCCGAAATGGTGAGATTTTAGGTGCTGTGATAGTTGGTGCAGAAGCGGGGGAGTTGATTAGTGCGATCGCCCTAGCGATGCGACAGAAGTTAAAGATCAGTGTGATCGCTAATTTACCCCACATTTCTCCCACCCTGTCAAAAATCGTTACCCAAACCGCCGCAGAGTGGAACAACCTACACCTGAGTAATAATACTTTTTTACAAGACTTACTAGAAAACTTTTTTAATGTATGCAGATCGTGGTCTTCGTAGTAAACTAGATAGGCTTTACGGTTTTATGTAAAAATCCTCAAAATTACTGGAACCCCTATAAGCGTCGTCAACCAATTGCTAACGTCTAATGGATCGATTTCGAGTAGAAGTTATTGCCAAAACACCCAATCCTCAGCAGGTGATTTATTCGGCATTACACCAAGATTATACGAATGCTTTTGTATTTGACGAACGCGACTCCTGGCCATCAGAAGAAGAATGCGGTGAGATTATTGTCAAACGTTTATTAGCAGGAGATAGGGGACATTACGGATGTCTAGAACACCCACAAATTATCTTTAATTGTGGCTATTTTCCTCACAGCGTAATGCAACAAGCGCGTACTCATAGAGTAGGCGTAAGCTTTGATGTGCAATCCTTCCGCTATACAGGTCTACACATGATTGATATAGTAGAAGGCAAGAAAGATGTAGAAGAAGCTTTTTATCTTCGTCCTGTTGGCTATTATTCTGACCGTCAAGGCAAGAAATATTACTATTCACCTGAGCAAAGAGAAGCAGACTTAAAATGGTGTTTGGAAGCTGCTAAAAGATACCAACTTGATATTGAAGCTGGTATGGCAGAAGAACACGCTAGAGGTAAGCTTCCTTTTGATTACCGTCAGCATTTTATAGTAAGTTTTAATTTACGTTCTTTTTTGCATTTTTGCGATCTAAGAAATAAGAAAAATGCTCAGTTAGAAATTCAACAGCTTTGTGAGTTAATGTGGCCTCATGTGAAAGAGTGGACTCCAGAAGTTGCACAGTGGTATGAAAATACTCGTTTAGGAAAAGCTAAGTTAGCACCGTAAAAAAGATAATTTAATTATTATTACTTCTGATAATAAATATTGTTTTTACACTGCAATTAAATTTAGCTATAATTCAGGAAAAAATGGAACTAAAAATTATCAAGTTGAGTGACTCAGCAGAAATACCCAGATATGCACATATTAATGATGCTGGGTTGGATTTATTTTCTCTTGATGATACAGAAATAGCTGCTGGAGATAGTCAATTAATTCATACTGGGATATCAATAGAATTACCACCTGGAACAGAAGCACAAATTCGTCCTAGAAGCGGATTAGCTCTCAAACATCAAATAACTGTTCTTAATACTCCAGGCACTATTGATGAAGGGTATCGCGGAGAAATTGGTGTAATCTTAATCAATCATGGAAAAAATACCTTTAAAGTAACTAAAGGTATGAAAATTGCTCAAATGGTAATTGCATCAGTAATTAGAGTTGAAGTTACAGAGGTGGAAAGTTTAAGTTCAACCTTGAGAGGAGATAATGGTTTTGGCTCAACAGGATTTAACTAAAAATTACTATTCATGCAAACTATATTCAATTTAGACGAATCCTCCCAAAGACCAACATGGGATGAATATTTCCTGATGTTGGCAAAATTAGCTGCAACTCGCTCAACTTGCTTGGCGTTTCCTGTTGGTGCAGTTATTGTTAAAGATCGGCAGATATTAGCCACAGGTTACAATGGCTCACCATCTGGTTCTGTACATTGTACGACACAAGGATATTGCTATCCTGGTTTGAGTAGCTGTGATGCGAGTAAGAGTATGCCATCGCGTTCGGTACACGCAGAAGCAAATGCGATCGCACAAGCTGCTAAACATGGCATTGCTACTACTGGCGCTAGTATTTACGTTACCCTAGAGCCTTGTCTGTCCTGCTTGAAGTTGATAATTTCTTCTGGAATTAGAGAAGTTTTTTATGAAACTCCTTTTAATAAAGGAGAAAGTATCTTTGTGAGAGATTCCTTTATAGAAGATGGTTTAGTTACTTTAAAACAAATTCATCTTAGTAATGCGATCGCACAACGCGGAGCTTACTTTCTCCTCAATCCCACATCTGTGGCTACAACAACCACAAATTCTTTACCCACCCCATGAATTAAGGGCGGTGACTGCGGCGAATTTCCGTAATTTGATCGGCTACATCCAGAAGCGCCTCTGGCATATCTGGCCCCGTGAGAATAATATCTACATGATTAGGGCGGAGTTCTAAAAACCTTAATACCTCATCTTGGGGAATTAAACCAAAATTAATCGCCAAGCTTAATTCATCTAGAACAACTAAAGAGTATTCGCCTTCAAATACCACCTTTTGAGTATATTTCCACAGATCTCGCAAAGATTCTGCCTCTACGGGATCTAACTGTGGCGTATCAATACAACGCGGTAAATCACAGCGCATCCAAACTAAATTTTCCCCTAAGCGCACAGGATGCTCATATCCCTGATTTAATCCACCCTTAAGAAATTGCACCACTAGAACTGAGGTTCCCTGTCCTGCAATTCTAAGTGCCTGTGCCATTACGTTAGTAAAAAAGTTGCGATGAGAACTGGTAAATACTTGTACGAGTCCTTCAACGGTGTAGGGTAGGCGACAAGGAGAGTCGAGAGTAGGAGTTTCTAGCTGTGCAACCATGTGGCAAATTTTAGTGATGGGTTAAGTGTAAATATAGAATAATTACTGACAACCTTAAATCTAGCAGCCGATATATAGTGTATTTTTTTGTTATTCATCTTAGTCAAACACTAGATATGTACTTACGTCAAGTGGCATGAGGGGATGATCTAGTAGAGACATACCATGCTACGTCTCTACATTAAATATTTGTCGCGCTCATTTTCCGAATTGGTAGAACCATTAAACATAAATTGTATGAACCCCCTCCTTAATAAGGGGAGGGGTTCTTTTATCCCACAAAACTATAAAATCTGTTTTTCAGGAGCTTTATGTATTTTTGCATCCTGGGGAATTACACTAATACTGCCATCAGCTTCCATAAAAGCAGCTTTGACATCATCAAGTTTTTGCACACCATGTTGACGTAGCAAGCGCATCAACTCATCTTTAGTTAACAATTCTTCCTCCATATTTTCAGGAAGCATACGACCTTGAGTTACTAATGGTTTTGGCGGTGGATTTAACCAACGTTGAAAAGCTGGAAATTTAAAGCCTAACCAGTTCAAACTATAACTCCAAAAAATAATCGTTGAAACTAACAAAGCTCCATCTGTGATAGAAGTATAATCGCTAGACATCGCATTTTCAGCAGCATTTGCAAAAAGAATTACTACTAGCAAGTCAGCAATTCCCACTGCTCCTATTTGTCTATTTGGCAGAAAACGCAGGATTGCAAATAGCATAAAATAAACTATTGTTCCACGTATAAATAACTCAGCAAAAGAACTGCCAGGAATAAAAAGTTTATACCAATCAACCTTAAACAAAAAATCCATAAATGCCTCAATATATTAGGCTGTTTGAAAAATTGAATTTTATCTTAATATTTATTTGTGCTTATCTGCGTCCATCTACGGTTAATTCTCTAAAATTTGACTCCTTTAATAAACAACCATAAGTTTTTACTCACGAACCTTATCTAAAAATTTATTCTCTCTCCTCTCTCTTTCCCCTCTCTCCTCCCTCTCTTAAGGTGCAGCTAACATCCCTCCGCCTAATCCAGCATCACGCAATCTAGTAGCGCCAATATTGCGGCTTAACACAGCTAAACCTGCTAAATGTGCTTGTAACCCTGCTGTACTAGCACAGCAATCTGTTAATACGATGGGTTCAATACCAAGATCAAAAATATCCATCGCAATTTTTAATACACACATATCAGTATCAATACCAACTATTAGCACGTTTTTAATATTATGCTGATGCAAATAATCAGCTAACTCATTAGGTAAACCACAAAGACCTAACTTAGAAAATATCAAATCTTGTTCTGCAAATGATTCTAATTCTGGGGCAAGGTTTGTTTCTGGTTCACAATTACAACCTTCCCAACCTAAGAAACGACTATAAGGGGCATCGGATTGATTAATAAATCTAGTAAATAAAATTGGTGAATAGCGATCGCGCTCGATTAACTGAACTATCCTTTGGGGAATATGATGTGTAAAATCGTTGATAAAACCACACTGCACATCAACAATTAGTAATGCCTCAGACATATCCACGCTCCTTTACACTGGTACAGTTCGTTTAGTTAAACTTGCCACGACTTTAACTAATTCATTTAAATCAACGGGTTTGGGAACGTGGTTTTGAAAACCTGCTGCGATCGCACGATTACGATCTTCTTCTCTAGCATAAGCCGTTAGTGCGATCGCAGGAATTTGCTGCTTATCTCCCTCCAAATTTCTCACCTGATGAATTAACTCATATCCATCTACTTCCGGCATTCCAATGTCGCTAATTAACACATCCAGCTGCAACTTAGAAAGCGCATTCAACGCTTCATCCGCCGAGGTCGCTGTTGTCACCACTGCGCCATACTCCTCCAATCCGGCTGCTAGAAAATCAAGGGAGTCTATTTGATCGTCAATTACAAGTATCTGCACACCCTGAAGAATCAGAGCATTTTTAACAACACTATCTTCAGCCGTCGTTTTTACTTCTGAACCATCCTTATTTTCAATACTTTTGGCTAGCAAGTTAGTAGCTATAGGTAGCTTAACCGTAAATGTTGCACCTAACCCTTCTCCTAAACTTGTAGCATGGACAGTACCACCGTGTAATTCTACTAAATGACGCACGATCGCTAATCCTAAACCTAACCCTGTATGCGATCTTGTAGTTGTACCATCAGCTTGACGGAAGCGATCAAAAACATAAGGTAAAAAGTTAGGATTGATACCTCTACCCGTATCACTGACTTGAATTTCCACCTCGGAATTTATATATTCCAGCCTTACTTCAACCCGACCGTGATTAGGTGTAAACTTAATCGCATTAGAAAGCAAATTCCATAAAATTTGTTGTAAGCGGTCTGAATCACCTAAAATTACATGATTTGATGCAGCTAATACCGTATTTAGTTGAATTTCTTTAGCATCTGCTGCTGGGCGCACAGCATTAATTGCTGCTTCAATAACTGCTATAAGTTCAACCGGACGGATATTAAGGCGATGTTTACCTGTAATAATCCGTGCAACATCCAAAATATCTTCAATTAATTGTGATTGAACATTAGCATTGCGTTCAATCGTTTCTAAAGCGCGAGTAGTAGTAGCTTGATCAAATGTTCGTGTACGAAGTAATCTAGCCCAACCCAGCATAGAATTTAGGGGAGTACGCAACTCGTGAGAAAGCGTTGCTAAAAACTCATCTTTAATTCGGTTAGCTTGCTGCAATTCTTCTGCACGTTTTTGCAAAGTCTCTTCAAGAGATTTACGTTCAGTAATATCAGACAAAATGTAGACACTTCCGGTACATACTCCGCGCTTATTTAAAACCGGATCTACTGTGACACGGAACCAACGATTTCCACTTCTTAATTCTAAAACTTTTCTAATATCAGTATGGTGAATATTGGTTAGCTCATCTCTTTGATTAGAGTCAAAAAAACTTTCGGCTATTTCACTAAAAGATTGACCAACAAGCTCCTGACGTAAATTGTCAAACAGATCTATAATCGCATGATTACATCGCAGAATTATACCTTCACTATCGAGCAAGCAAACACCATCGTTGATAGAATCAAAGGTAGTATTCCACTGCTGCGCTACAGACTTAGCTATCTCTTCAGCTTGCTTGATTCTTAATAAAGCTTTTACAGTAGCAATTAACTCAATGGGTTCTACAGGTTGAACTAAGTAGGCATCTGCGCCACTATCTAAACCTTGTACCTTATCCTCACTACTCACATATTTAGCAGACAAGTGAAGTATGGGAATAGAGAAAGTTTCAGGGTTTGCCTTAATTGTTTCGCAAACTTGAAATCCGCTAATGTCTGGAAGCTTGACATCCAAAATAATCAAGTCTGGAAGTTGTGCTGCTAACCGCAACGCTTCTTTACCTGTAGCAGCCTCTTTCACCGCAAAGCCTGCCTGTTGTAGCGTTCTGGTGATGGCGTAGCGACCTACTGTGCTATCATCAACATTTAATATAGTTATTTGCGGCTGCTCATCCATATTTTTCATTGGTGCTTGTAAGTGAGCGATAAAATCAGTTTTATTTTCCTAAGTCTGTGTTAGTATAGTTTGACATATTTTTATACTTAATCATTTTTTAGGTAAAATATTATATATTTAGGAATAAATATTATTTAACTTGATTTATTTGTTTTTAACTACAAATAAACCTTTTTTAGCGTTTCTTCTATAAGGTTATTCATCATATCTGTAGAATAATAGTATTTATCAATGATTGTTAAGGCTCGATTTTCCAAATATTCTTTTTCAGATTGGTCTAATATTTTTGATGTATTAATAACTACAGGAATATTTTTAGTTACTGGATCAGATTTGAGATGTTCTATAACTTGAAAGCCATTGAGATTTGGCATAACTAAATCTAGAAAAATTAATTGAGGTTTTTCTTCATATACTTTGCGGATGCCCTCCTCTCCAGATGTAGCTTCAACAATACTATGACCTTTATTGCTCAGAATTGTTTTAAGCAAATACCGTGCAGTAGGATCATCATCAATAATCAAGATTTTTTCTAAAGGCTTTTGCTCTATCAGTGCTGTAAGTTTTTCTAACAACCATTTTTTTTCTACTGGTTTCACGCAAAAATCATCTGCTCCTAATGCGATCGCTTTGGTGCGATTATCAATGACAGTTAATACAATTACCGGAATATGTTGAGTAAACGAATTTTCCTTGATCTCCGAAATAAAAGCCCAGGTATTTTCTATCTCCAACAATAAGTCTAAAACAACAACTTTTGGTCTAACTTCCCATAATGCTTTCCGTGCTTCCTGTAAGGTGCGTGCAGGGATCACTTGAAACTGCGAAGTTTCTAAATATTTTTCATAAATAAACAAAGTTTCTAAATTATCTTCAACAACGAGTACCGGATAGCGATTAGAATCAATCATCCAACTCATTTCTGAAACTAATAACTCTTCTTTTGGCTGAGAATATTGTAGGGGAATAGTAGCAACAAAAGTTGAGCCAACTCCTAACTGACTTTGAACAGAAACACTTCCTCCCAACAATTCAGCTAATTTTAAGCACAGAGGTAATCCTAAACCTGTACCTTTTACCCGATTTTGTGTTGGGCTTTCTATTTGAATAAATTGTTCAAAAATACGCTGTTGATCTTCTGGAGCAATTCCTAACCCTGTGTCTGATATAGAAAATACAACCTTATTATTTGAGCCTAACTTCGCACTGACACGCACTTCTCCTTGTTCCGTAAACTTTACAGCATTAGAAATAAAGTTTCTGAGAATTTGAGAAACTTTGCCTTCATCAGTATAAAGTTTAGGAATATCTATCGGATCTTCAAATATTAAAGCAATATTATCAGAGGTAATTAGCGGTCGAAACATTCCTCTCAAGGCACTGAAAACATCATCAATACTAAATTCAGTAGGATTAACAACTATTTTTCCAGCTTCTATTTTTGCTATATCTAATAAATTGTTAACTAATTCTGATAATATTTCTGCTGACTTGCGGATGAACTTAACCTGTTTTTCTTGTTCTGGGCTTAAGTCGCCGTCTGCACGATCTAATAGTAGCCCAGACAAACTCAAAATCGAGTTAAGAGGAGTACGAAACTCATGGCTCATATCAGCCAGAAAGTGAGATTTTAGTTTGGAACCCCGCTGCAAATACTCTGCCTTATCATCTAATTCTGCATAAAGTGCTACGACACCGCGATTCGTTTCTTCTAACTCTTTATTTAATTGTTCTAATTCAGCTTGTTTGGATCTAATCTCTTCTAAAGTGTTGAGAAGTTCCTGATTTTGGCGCTGCATTTCATCAAATAAACTCGATGAGTTTCGCTGTGCTAAATTTTGGGCAATTTTGGCGAGATATTGCCCTTTAACTATTGGGGTTTGCGATGGTAACTGTTTGCCCAATATAACTGTAGTGCCAATACCCGGAATAGATTCAATATGGAAATGATCTGTAAGTCGTTTCGCGCCAATGATACCTAAACCCATTCCGGTTTTTGAGGTATAATTACCATTTAAAATAGCTTCGATGTTATCAATTCCAGATCCGCGATCGCTAACCCTAATTAAAAAATTTTGAGGCGAATCTCCCTGTACTAAAAACTCTACTTTGCCACCGCCTGCGTATAGAAAAGCATTACGAGCAATTTCTGAAACAGCAGTAGCAATGCTGGTTTGTTCGTATACTTTAAAACCTAATAATTCTGCCAGTTGGCGTGTTCGCTGACGCGCCAGTACAAGGTCAGATTCTAAACTTAAATCTAGAGCAATAATCTTCGTCATCTTCACCAATTAAATTTGAATTGGAGACTGGTAAGTGATTTTAATTTAAACTTAATAATTAAACTATCTACTTATAAATAGATCTTTACTTGAATAATATGTAGCAGTAAATACATTTAATAATTTATTAGTATAGTCGTTAGCAGTCAGCTATCAGCCCTCAGCTTTTTAAAAGCCTTTGTAACCAAGGGTTTGAGAATAAATTTTGTCCTAACCGCTAAGGCGGTTGCTGTAGCTTCAGGATTGTTAAGAATAGATTTTGAAGTCAAAGGAAAAGTTTTTAATAATTTATTTCAATTCTCAAAACTTTCTCTAGCAACCAGTACTGTTACATCATCACGACCTCGTTTAAAATCTCGATATAAAACTCCTGCAATCAAACTAGGATGTTTGTCTACAAGATTAATATAACGGTTCAAGCGCCATTGCGTGGCTAACCCGTCAGAGTGCATCACTAGCAGTGCTTGTGAAGACCAAGGATAACTAAATTCCTGAAGTTTTAATAATTGATGACCAACAATACCATTGTAAGAAACCATGCTGCGGCTTTCTAGAGAAGTAATAATTGCTGCTGAAATATTACCTACCCCAGCAAAACGCACTGTTTGTTGGTCAAAATTGATTTCTGCGATCGCGATCGCTGCACCCCGCGTACTCCGCAAAGCACCGTGACAAGCTTCAATAATATCTTTCGGGCTAAGATGAGCAGAATTTTGAAAAATTTCCACAGCTTTTGATGATGCCTCAGCCGCTCCAAGTCCATGGCCCAAACCATCTGCCACTAAAATTAAACTTTTAGTAGGACTTTCAGAGATTGACCAAGCATCACCACAAACTTGTTCTCCCGCGATCGGTACACAAATCGCCCCGACTTCTAAAGAACTATTTGACTTAGTAACTGGCAAATCCTTAGACCACAGGCGACTTAATAGAACCGTACCTAATTGGGGAACAGAATAAATATCAAAAAAACTAGATAGACGACTAATAGCACCTAAACCATTGCCTGGAGTCCCTGCTGTGGAAAATCCGTCTTGTAAGCACTTTTGAATATCTTCCATCCCTAACCCTTTATCCAAACCTAAAATTTCCATCCCAGGAATATTTTTAGATTCTAGAGAACGCAACAGCAATTGACCTTCATTAGCGTGCTTAACTAAGTTTTTAGCAACTTCAGTAACAACAATAGCGACCTTTCCGCACTGTGTATCATTAAAGCCAAGTTCTTCAGCTACTATAGTGGCAATTCGTCGCACTTCTCCAACTTGACTATCCTCCGTAATCGGAAACATCAAATCTGACATATAATTTAGCCCTTAATTCCTAAAATTAATCTCAAAAATTCTTCATAACTTCACAAAAATCTGGTTAGCTGATCGTTAGACGGCACTTACAGTTGTAGAGACGTGATATATCGCGTCTCTACAACCCATCCAAACAACAATTATCAGTAAAAAAATATCTGCGTTTATCTGCGTAGCCTGCGGCAAGCGAAGTTCGCGCTATATCTGCGGTTAAAAATTTCTTAAAACCACTCAGGGCATCATTTCCACTTAGTAATCGTGATTCGCGTACCCCCACCCACACTAGAAACGATTTCAAATTCATTCACCAGCCGCTTACTACCGCTCAACCCCAATCCTAGCCCCTTACCAGTCGTGTAACCGTCTTTAAGCGCTAACTCAAGATCTGGAATACCAGGCCCCTCATCTTCAAAAGTCAACCGCAAAGCTTTACGAATTCCTTCATTTAAAGCTTCTAAATATAACTTACCACCTCCACCATAATCCACCATATTACGAGCCAACTCACTAGCTGCTGTAACTATCTTAGTTTGGTCTACCAAACTAAAACCCTGTTCGATAGCCCATTTCCGTACAATCTGCCTAACAAACACAATATCGGCTGAAGAGCCAACAGACATCACCTCATCTTTTTGCACGGCCATTGCCGTTCTCCTTAGAATGTAGCCTTCGTGATGCCCGCAGTAAACTCATCCCCCTTTCGACATTTAACGCTGTCCGAATTCCAGGTAGGGATAATCCTAACTCTACCAACGTGATCGCCACCGCAGGTTGCATTCCCACAACTACTGTTTCTGCATCCAGTACCCGTGACATGGCAGCAATATTTCCCAAAATTCTTCCAATAAAGGAGTCAACAATATCTAGTGAGGAAATATCAATTAGCACACCTGTAGCATTTGTTTGGGCGATCCGGTTAGTGAGGTCGTCCTGTAATGTCATAGCTAGGCGATCGTGCATATCTACTTGAATAGATACCAGCAGGAATTCCCCCATCTGGAGTATTGGAATATGTTCCACTCTCGCTTCCTTTGCTAAAACTAAGCTTTTGCACGGCTAATCATAAAGCCTGTATGTTCCAGTGCCATTACAAAGGCATCAGCCAACGTACCTTTAGTAACTACATCACTGAGATCTACCCCTAAGTGAACTATAGTTTGGGCAATTTGTGGACGAATGCCACTGATGATGCAGTCAGTCCCCATCAGTCTAGCCGCAGCAACAGTTTTGAGCAGATGTTGAGCCACTAGAGTATCTACTGTTGGCACTCCCGTAATGTCGATAATGGCAAATTCTGAACCAGTTTCCACTATTTTTTGTAATAGAGACTCCATTACAATTTGAGTCCTGGCGCTGTCCAGTGTACCAATGAGCGGAAGTGCTAGAATTCCTTCCCAAAGCTTCACAACTGGGGTTGAGAGTTCTAATAGCTCCTCCTGCTGGCGCATGATGACTTCTTCGCGGGTTTTTTGATAAGCCTCAGTAGTCCAAAGACCTAGTTTGTCTAACAAATTAGTTGCTAACCAAATTTCATCCGCGATCGCATCACTATTACCACCTAGTTCTTGCCGTAGTTGCTCAAATAATGGCTGTTTGAAAGAAAACACAAACAAGGCAATATCTCGTGGTGAAAAACCCTGCCTAGCGCGAGAATTGGAAATGCTAGTAAGTATTTCTCGCACTCGATTCCACTCAGATGCTTGAATGTTTGTCAAGTTACCACTTTGCGTAGCATCGGTCAGCAAGCTCAAAAATTCTGTAGACTGTTGCCGCAGTTCGGTTTCTTTCATGAAGTTCTCCCGCCGCAAACCAGCAGCAGCTTGTTCCTTCATCCACTCTGTTAACAACCCTGCTTGGTACTTCTTGAGAATTTCAGGGATGAGGCTTTTGCCGTTCAGGCTCATTTTTGTATTCCTTTGGTCAGCTTTAATCCAAAATGTGATTATTAATTAGATTTATCTACAGAAGTCCAGTGTATTAGGTCTTACCATACAGCAGATACCTAAACTTACGCAGTATTTTTAGTCACTCAACAGATAGCAAGAGAAAACAGCAAAAAGCTTCTAAAATTTTTGCATCTAACTTCTTGTTACTGGTGCTTGAGGTATAGCTCACTGAAAACTTGACACGCTGAGTATTGGCAGTGAGATGGCAATCCGGTCTAGATAGATCTTGATGAGCGTGATTGCACCCAGTGTTCTCAGCTAAAGTGATAGCAACTCACATATTATCCTTATCTGTGAATTTTTGGTACTTATGATCTAAACAGACATCAGCTTAAAACTTGAACAACTGTCTAATTGTAAGGAACAATATTTCAAGATAGATGGGCTGAACAGCAAAACATCTATCTGTAATTGAAGTTAGGAGCAACATTTAGTGAGACTGGTAATTTTGGGAGGTGCAGGGGCAGGAAAAGGAACACAAGCTCAACTTCTGTGTAGCAAATTGAGTATTCCTTGGATTTCTACGGGTGATATGCTGCTGAGTGCGATCGCATCCCAAACTGCATTAGGTTTGCAAGCTAAACCGTATGTTGATCAAGGGGAACTGGTTCCTGACGAATTAATGATCGAATTTATGCGTCAGCGACTTCTACAGCCTGACGCTAAGAATGGTTGGCTACTTGATGGTTATCCTCGTACCGCTTTCCAAGCCGAAGAATTAGATTTCTTATTAGATGATTTAGGTCAAAAATTAAATTGGGCTATTTGGCTAGATGTTCCCGAATCAGTAATGTTAACTCGTTCAGCCCAACGTGGACGTTTAGACGACCAGCCAGAAATCATTCAGCGCCGTCATGTCTTATTTCAGGAACGCACGATTCCTATCCTAGAATACTACCAACCCCGCCAAAGACTGTTGAAAATTAATGGCAATCAACCACCAGAACAAGTCCACCAAGATATTTGGCAAAAACTCTTTTCAAACGCCTAGACAAAAACTTCCAGCATAAGAAAAAGCACAAACCCAACTCCCAGTCACACAATGAAAAATCTCCTTTGCGGCCTCTGCGAATTCCTACCCTGCGGGAAGCCTAGCGCTAAGCTACGCGCAGGCTACGCCAACGCTAACGGCTAATGCGATCCTAGCCTGCGGCAAGACGCTGGCGCGTCTAATGCGTTAAAAAAAACCAAACTTTTCCCAGTAACCAATCCCAGACTGCTATCCTTAACTCCAGATTTTGAGGCAAGTGCGATGTCTTGGCAGCGTCCCGATCACCGACAACACGATCAATTACGACCCATTAGTTTTGAAAAAGAATTCACTCGCTTTTCTACCAGTTCAGTCTTAACTCGCTGCGGCGATACCCAAGTTCTGTGTAGTGTAACAATTCAAAATACTATCCCCAAGTTTTTACAAGGCAGTGGCAAAGGCTGGCTTACTGCTGAGTATCGGATGTTACCTAGCGCCACTCCTCAACGCCAAGAACGAGAATTTATGAAATTAGCGGGTCGCACCCAGGAAATTCAGAGACTAATTGGGCGGAGTTTGCGGGCATCCTTAGATTTACAGGCATTAGGAGAACGTACAATCATTGTGGATGCAGATGTTCTTCAAGCAGATGCCGGAACCCGTACAACATCTATTACTGGCGGTTTCGTTGCTTTAGCAGACGCACTAAACAAACTTGTTAAGCGGGGAGATTTAGAGCGATCGCCCATCATTCACCAAGTCGCCGCTATTTCCGTAGGATTACTACACGGAGAACCTTTTTTAGACCTCAACTACCCCGAAGATGTCGCAGCCGAAGTTGATTTTAACGTTGTGATGAACGAAGAATTGAGTGCGATCGAAATTCAAGGAACCGCCGAAGACGGAACTTTTAACCGCACACAATTAAATCAAATTATGGATTTATCCGAAAAAGGCATTAAAGAATTGCTGGAATTGCAGCGTCAAGCATTGAACAGTTAAACCTTTGCTCTTATACCTCAATTGCTTGCAATTACTGACATTTATTAATCAAAACTCTCCCTATTGAGTATTAGCTGGAACCTTGTTGGAAAATGGCATTTTACGTTTAACTAAGTTTAAATACTTATCGCATAAAACTCCCCTCCTTTAATCAGGGGTGGGGTAAGACGTTTAACTACGTTAGCCCACTTAATTATAAATAAAACAAATTTTAGCAAACTTAAATGCTGCTAAAATTTCCCCAGCTTGTATAATTTGCTGTAAGCTAATTCCCACCTTCTTTTGACTTGACTTTGCAGGCAATCTATGTATATTTATAAATACTAAAAATATATTCATAAAATTAAGAATTGTTTCATATAAATAACCAGAATATTGTCTTACTAATAAGCTGAATCCTTAGTTGCAAAAGCATTTCAGCTATTACCTAAATAAGAAATTACTAAATTGTAATTTCTTATAAACATCTTCATATTTGAGAAAATCAAAAACGATTTAATTAATTAGCTATATTGCAATCAGCACAACGGAGAACAACTACATGAAATTAGCTTATTGGATGTATGCAGGCCCGGCTCATATTGGTACTCTGCGCGTTGCCACTTCCTTCAAAAATGTTCATGCGATCATGCACGCTCCAATCGGCGATGATTACTTCAACGTCATGCGGTCAATGCTAGAGCGGGAACGCGATTTTACCCCAGTAACAACCAGTGTCGTAGATCGCCACGTCCTTGCTCGTGGTTCTCAAGAAAAGGTCGTAGACAACATCACTCGCAAAGATGCTGAAGAACACCCCGACCTAATCGTGCTTACTCCCACTTGCACATCCAGCATTCTTCAAGAAGACTTGCAAAACTTTGTTGAAAGGGCATCTATCGAAGCACAAGCAGATGTACTTTTAGCTGATGTCAATCACTACCGCGTCAATGAACTCCAAGCGTCTGACCGGACTTTAGAGCAAATCGTCCGTTACTATATTGACAAAGCTCGTAAACAAGGCAACCTAGCAGAACGTAAAACTGAACAGCCTTCCGTTAACATCATCGGTATTTCTACCCTTGGTTTCCACAATCAGCACGACTGCACCGAATTGAAGCGGTTAATGGCTGACTTAGGGATTATCGTTAATGCAGTGATTCCAGAAGGTGCTTCAGTTCACGAACTTAAAAACCTGCCAAAAGCATGGTTTAACCTAGTACCTTATAGGGAAATAGGCTTAATGTCTGCTCATTACTTAGAGCAGGAGTTTGGAACACCTTATATTGATATCACACCGATGGGTGTGGTAGAAACAGCCCGTTGTATCCGCAACATTCAGGAAGTTATTAATGCTCAAGGCGGTGAAGTAGACTATGAAGACTTCATCAACGACCAAACCTTGCACGTATCTCAAGCTGCATGGTTCTCCCGTTCTATTGACTGTCAAAACTTGACTGGTAAAAAAGCAGTTGTCTTTGGTGATAGCACCCATGCTGCTGCTATGACAAAGATTTTGGCGCGTGAAATGGGTATTCACGTTGTTTGGGCTGGAACCTACTGCAAATATGATGCAGAGTGGTTCAAAGAGCAGGTAAGTGAGTACTGTGATGAAATACTGATTACAGACGATCATACTCAAATTGGGGATGCGATCGCCCGTGTTGAACCATCCGCCATCTTCGGTACTCAAATGGAACGTCACGTAGGTAAGCGGTTAAATATTCCCTGTGGTGTAATTGCAGCCCCCATTCACATCCAAAACTTCCCTATCGGTTACAAGCCATTCGTAGGTTACGAAGGTACAAATCAGCTTGTAGACTTAATCTACAATTCCTTCACCTTGGGAATGGAAGACCACCTGCTAGAAATATTTGGTGGTCACGACACCAAAGAAGTTATTACCAAGGGCATTTCTGCTGGTTCTGACCTCGGCTGGAACAAGGAAGCCCAAGCAGAATTAAATAAAGTTCCTGGCTTTGTACGTGGAAAAGTCAAGCGCAATACCGAAAAATTTGCTCGTGAGCGAGGCTTAAATGAAATCACCTTAGAAGTAATGTATGCAGCCAAGGAAGCTGTTGGCGCTTAATTAGCAATTAGCTGATACACCTTCAATGTCACCTGTGAGGAGTCATCTCATCCTTGACTACCTGGTTTAGACGTAAGCGGTAGCACACGCTTACGTCTAAACCAGTTTTTATTATCACTATCGCAACTGTATACAAAGACAATATGTAAGCCTCTAAAAAATACGTACCAGCTTATTTTGCGAGAGCTAGACCTGCCTAACAAAAAAAATTTTGTTCAAAGGGTTGACAGTTTGATTTCTAGTTGTTAGATTAATAAAGCGGTCGAGAGAGGCAAGCGCAAGCGAAGCACTTTCAAGCGCCTGAACCTAGAAAATTATATAGTTTGAAAGCTTTATAGCACGAAACCTCGTCAAAAGCAAT
>DATNQB010000060.1 GCA_036702875.1 Oculatellaceae cyanobacterium
TTTGACGGGGTGACAACCCCGTCAAAGACAAGACTGAATAAGGGATGCAGCTTTTAAACCTCTGTAAAAATTTAAGCTTTTATTTGGCTTTAATCTCATTAACTCGCAAACATCTTTAGTGCATGAAAGAAAAATATCTAACCATAGTTCTCCATATAGACCGACCCAAAAGGCACTGTGTCGTCGATCTTGATGATGTTTTTCTTTCAGCCTACAAACATATTTTTGGACACCTTTTAACTTAATTTGTTTGCCTTGAAGGATAGCACAACTATAAGCAATAGCTATAATTAATACTAAGCTGACTAAGCGGTTATCTGAAGCATGAGAACCTTCTAAATTATATCCTCCAGTTTTGCAATCTTTAAACATAGCCTCGATACCACTTCTTTTTTCATAAGCTGAAATCGCTGTGGATAAAGTCCCTAAATTAGTCAGAATATACCAAGGTTCTTTGGTAACTCGTCGGTGATATTTACCTTGCCATTTACAAGCAATATCGAATTGCCCAAACCCTACCTGTTTTGTAACTTTCACATCTTGAAGATAACAAGACATTCCTGGCAATAAACCTAAAGAATCTAAGCGTTTGTATTGTTCTTGTTCAGCCTGTATGTACCGACCCTGTTTTAATCTCAAGCAAAAGCCCACGTGCTTGAGATTGAGCCATTGTGCTAAACCGACACTTCCAAATTCCCTATCGCCTAGCACAACTATTTGATAATTTTTCAGTAAGCTAAGAACAGGACGAAGTAATTGTTTTTGTTCAATCAGATTACTACAGCCTCGTTTAGGTAGAATTAGCCAATATAAAGGTATTGCTCTTTTATCCCAAATCAAGCTAGCTACAAATAAATTTGTCTCCCGCCATTGCGTTCTATCAATTGTGATTAAAAGCTGGTGATTTTTCCTAAAGTTAACTTTTATTAAGTGTTTAATCACAGGAAACCACAAATTCTTTATATTCACTACTGGCAGTACTAAAAATCTCTGTAAACGGCGACGACGACTTTCAAAGAGAATTGGTTCTGGCCACAAAGCAGCTAATCTTTCAATCCTTACCTGTTTATGGAATTGTAATAACAACACCAACAGCTTCAAAGTAATAAATTGTGTTGCCGTTAACTGGCGTTGAAAGCAGGTTTGATAAAATTCAGGTAACATAATGTCTTTTTCGGTCTTGGTCACTAATCGAGACCGATATTTTTTACCATACAATGCTCTGCGCGAAGCGCAGAGCGAGTTTCGACGGGGTTGTCACCCCGTCAAGCTTGCCACTTTCTTAGTGCTGGAATAGTTAGCTTTGCTAGAGGCTTAAACGATACCCCCAAAATTGTCTCGATTATCTTGATAGTTGAAGCTTTATCAATTCAGGGAGGAATGTTAGCCGTAGGAATAGCCATAGCCGTTGGCGGTATCTTAAATGCTCGTAAAGTTGCCGAAACCATGAGTAAAAAAATTACTGCCATGAATCATGGTCAAGGATTAATTGCTAATCTAGTGACAGGATCGTTAGTAATTGCTGCTAGTGGCTACGGCTTTCCCGTTTCTACCACCCATGTTTCAGTTGGTTCTATTTTTGGCGTTGGCTTGATTTCTCAAAAAGCTAATGCAAAAGTTTTTTATCAAATTCTCTTGTCATGGCTTTTAACCTTACCTATTGCAGCTATTCTCAGTGCCAGCGTTTACTGGTTATTGAGTAGGTAATATCAAGTTCGGTCGATTAACCATAATATGCGTAGGGGTGGGTTGGCAGATAAAACTTGCTACTAATCAATATCTTGGTTTAACCCGCCCCTACAAGTCAATCGGTTCTTATTACGGGTAATGAGAGCGGACATGATATAAGCCTTAAATATACAAAGATCTAGAGCAAACATTCAATTAGGAATATACCTAAAAATGGTTTCTACCCAATCATCTAATTTAATCACATCTTTTCAAACCAAACTTGGTACTCCTTTAACCAAAAATCAAATAAGTGTTTTACAAATTAATTTGGGTAAACGCTGCAACCTCGCCTGTAGCCACTGCCATGTAGAAGCAAGCCCAAAACGTACGGAAGAACTTTCACCAGAAGTATGTGAGCAGTTAATTAAGTTAATTAATAGCTTTCCTCAAATAAAAATTGTAGATTTAACTGGCGGTGCGCCAGAGATGAATTATGGTTTCAAACAGTTAATAGAAGCAGCAAGAAATGTAGGCAAACAAGTAATTGTCAGATCTAATTTAACAATTTATTTTGAAAAAGGTTTTGAGGATATTCCTGAATACTGTGCTAAACACCAAACAAGAATAGTTGCTTCTTTACCTTGTTACTTGCAAGACAATGTTGACAAAATGCGCGGTGCAGGCGTTTATGATGCCTCAATTAGTGCTATACAAATACTTAATCAACTAGGTTATGGTAAGTCTCCCGATTTAATTTTGGACTTGGTTTATAATCCTCCGCTTCCTAAATCAGAAAATTTCTCTCTTACTCCTGAGCAAGGTAAGCTTGAACAAGATTATAAAATGTTCCTTCAAGAACATTTTGGCATTCAGTTTAACAATTTGTTGACAATCACCAATTTGCCTATTGGTAGAACCAAGATTTCTTTACAGCGAAATCAGCTATATACACCTTACTTAAGTTTTTTGGAGAATAACTTTAATCCTAATACTATTGCAGGTTTGATGTGTAGGAATGAGCTTTCAGTTGATTATTTAGGCAATGTTTATGATTGCGACTTTAATCAGATGGAAAATCTACCTGCTAAACTGCCATCTGGTGAAGCATTAACAGTTGCAAAGTTTTTAGAAGCTGGTACTTTAGATTTAATTGAACAGGTACAAACTGCGTCATTTTGTTACGGTTGTACGGCTGGGTGTGGATCTAGTTGTGGTGGTGCTTTAATTTAATTGTATCTAGGGGCAATACGCTATCTAAAACTTAATCAAATCTACTCATCAATTAAGAGTTTGAACAATGCCGATACATGGATCTAGGAATCGTCAGGGTGGATATCTTGCAGCCACTCTAGGGGGTGCAGTGGTTGGTATAGCACTGGCAACTCTCAGTTTCTATCTGGGGAGAATGTACGTAATTAAATTCATGCCGAATGCTGAATTAGAGGGACTTCTACCTCCCCTATTTGGTGGCTTGGCTGGATATTGGGGGGGCGTAGTTCTTGGTTGCTGGCTAGGGTTGCGGTTGGGAGGCTACTCAAATAGTCGTCGTACAGCTATCTATCTAGCATGGCTGACTCCCCTTACTATTGTGATTTTATGGCTAATCAGTATGGGTTCTATAGGCGAGTTAGTAAGGGTGGTAGGCGATCAGCGAGCGATTAACCTAGTAAGGTCTTTTGACATGGCTGTACTGATTGTTTTACCTTTGCTGGCTCGGTTTTGGGTAAACAGGAGTCATCTTGTTTGAGGGCGTTAGCGAAATATCGCTTTTTTGATGTTGAGATTAATTTAAATTTTTGAGCCAGGTTGCTTGATAAATCTTGAGATTTTGGCTGTCAAAACTTCCGTAATTCCAAAGAGCGTAAGTGTATCCTGAGAAATCCTCAACTTAATATCGCAAGTAGGAAGGATAGTTAAATCTCTCAAGGATAACCATGATCAACTACTTTTCAACAGTAATTTCTCTACTGCGCGATCGCCAAGAATTTTTAGCAGAAATTTACCAAGGCGTAAAACTTCCTAGCAAAATTTCTTCCTTGATGATTTCCAGCTTTTGTTTCTTTGCTGTTTATGGCGCAATTATTGGCGCTTTCCATAGTCCTTTACAGATACTATCTTCAGCGATCAAACTTCCAGCCCTCTACTTAATTACATTGCTGGTATGTTTACCAACGTTGTATATATTTAATGTTCTTTTTGGCTCAAAACAAACTTTAGCTCAACATTTTACCTTTCTACTCACTGCTGTCTCAGTCATTTCCCTACTTCTTTGTGGATTTGCTCCTGTAACGTTGTTCTTTTTAATTACTGTTAATGACTACCATTTCTTCTTACTCCTAAATGTGGCTATCTTCGCCCTCACAGGTATTCTTGGCGTTTCTTTTTTATACCAAGTTATGAAGCCGATGGCAGATAGTGATACAGAACAGGGAGTAAAAGTCCGTACTAATATTTTACGGTTTTGGTTAGTGCTTTATGGATTTGTTGGCAGCCAACTTGGTTGGACACTCAGACCATTTTTCGGTTCTCCTGGGGCATTTGAGTTGTTTCGTCCTAGAGAAGGTAGTTTTTTATCAAGTGTCTTGAATTCACTTTTAAATTTAAGGTTTTGAAAGTCTGTCATCAAATTTTAGACTTTCATTTTCTGAGGTTAATACTGGCATGAAGCCAAATTTAGAAGATTTAAAAATTACTGAAAAAGAACTGGAAACTCTAACGGGTTTAGATGTCGATGATTTATTTGTTGGCGGGGTTTTAGGAGGGGTATTTAGACCTTCTATATTCCAGAAACCTCAACAATTTATTTCTTTCTGTATTACTGAAATAATTGTTGCCGTTTTAGTATTTATCTTAACTATACCCATTGGTTTGTCTGTAACCCGCAATTTTGTATATGGGGTTAATCAGCTACCTGTAATTTGGCAGTTTTTAGAAGTTACTCTCGGAATCACTTTGATAGTGCTAGTTGGTTGGCATTTATATATGTGGTTGAGAAGCAAACACCTAAAAACTTTGCTGCATCTCTTGAACGAAGTTGATAAATACAATGAGGTAATTCAAGCTGTTGATATTCTCGATCGCTTAGAAGCAGTTGGCAATTCCCAAGTAAGTTTTATCAATCGCCACGAAGTTTTAGAAGCACTAAGAATAACTAGAGATAGCTTGGTTTCTGGATTGATGACTGAGAGAATTTTACGCGAAACCCGCAGTTCGCGATCGCGTCGTTACGATTTACTCACCAATATAGAAAATAATTTAGCAAACTTAAGAACTTTAGAAGTAAACAATCAAGCAAATGAGTATGGACAACTACTCAATGAAGCCCTTGAAATTAGCTTAAGTGTTCATCAGGAGGTTAAAAAGCTGTAAAGACGGATAGATCGCGTCTCTTTTAAATTAACATTCTCGGATTTGCCGATCTCAACTGCTCACTAGGACGGTGTGGAATTTGAACTATAAATGTTGTCCATCCCCCATTGCTTTCAACTTGAATAGTTCCCTCCATCTGTTGAATCAGTTTTTTTACCAGCGCCAGTCCTAAACCTGTACCACCTTGCTTCCAAGGGTCAGCATTTGGAACCCGATAAAACTTGTCAAAAATACGTGGTAGTTCAGATGCTGGGATTTCTGCGTGGTTACTGATTGTAAAAATAATTAAATTGGATTGTTCTACAGTTTTATTGGAATAATTAGGTGTATAACTGACGTTGAAAATAATTTGATCGCCAGGAGGGGTATATTTACAGGCATTGTGGAGTAGTTCTGAAATAATTCTACCTAAGCTAGTACGATCTGAAACCATTATGGGCAAATCTGGTGAGAGATCAACCTTCAAATTTTGCTGATGTTGCTGAATACGAGAGTGAAAAGGTGTGATGATCGTAGGTATCCATTCTAGAAGATTGATTTTTTCTAGAGTGATGGAGTAACTAGCAACTTCTAACCTCTGCAAATCTAAAAGATCGTTAATTAGTTCTGTTTCTCTACTGCACTCAGATTCTAATATGTCTAAATATCGCTGACGGCGTTCGCTGGTAGGAGCGATTTTAAGCATTTGGATTGCCATTTTCATATTTGATAACGGCGTTCTCAGTTCGTGGGAAACTGTGCTAAGAAAATCGTCTTTAAGAATATTAAGTTGCTCTAATTCTTCAACTTTTTGTTCTAGTTGGGCAGTGCGTTCTTGCACTTGGCTTTCTAAGTCAGCGTTAATTGCTGAACTTTGTTGATAAAGTTGTGCTTGCTGAATTGCGATCGCTAACTGATCTGCGATCGCACTAACTAATTCTACTTGTGATTGTTGCCATTCATCAGCATGGTTACACAAATTTAAACTACCCCAAAGGTGCTGTTGAAATTGCAACGGTACTAATAAGCAAGCGCCTTGATATTTGGGGTTAATCTTGCTTACTTCCGCATCTTCATTGTCAGTATTTTGAATCTTGACTACTTGTAACTGCTTGAGTTGGGAGCTAATTTCATAATCAACATCAGGAACCTCCACCCCCAAACTGCTTAATTCTCCTGTCTGTTGCGGATACTCAGCAATAATCAACCAAACTTGATCGTAGGGCAAATACTGCTGAATTTCCACACGCTCAACTTGCAATATTTGACTGATTTCTTGAACAGCGATCGCACAAATTGTTTCTAAATCTAGGTAACTACGCATCATTCGCGTAAACCTATGCAAAGCTTGCTCTCGTATTGTTTGTTGTTTTAATACTATTTCTGCTTGTTTGCGTTCGCTAATATCACGACAGTTAACAACCACGCCTTTTGTACTAGCTTCTTGCAGAAGGTTATTAACTGCTACCTCAACATCAATCCACTTACCTGATCCATGATGCAATCTTAGCTCAGTTAATCCCACTACCCCTGGTTGTTTTAACCTTTCAGCAAATTTACTTTTAGCACTTGATTGATCTTGCGGATGAATGTAGTCAAAAACGTTTTTACCAACCAGATCTTCTGGTTGATAACCCAAAATTAACTTTACAGAAGGGCTGACATAGCGTACAGTTCCGTTTGCCTCTAATATAGTAATAATATCAGATGAGTTTTGAACCAAAGAACGAAAACGCTCTTCACTTTTTGCTAGTTCATCAATTGCTTTTTTCTGTTGGTCAATATTGAGTGCAACTTGACAAACACCGATTACTTGGTTAGCTTCATCCAATACAGGACAATAATTAATTTCAAACCAATAACTATCGCCTTTAATTCCCTTAAATAACTTTTCTATTTTTAATGATTTACCTTTGATAGCAGCATTAAAGGCGCGATGAAAATCATAAATTTCATCTGCAACCAGAAAATCATTAATTGAACTACAGTCATTCAAATTCTTCTGATAAATTTTTACAGTCCAATCATTAGCTGTTTTATTAAATGCTTGAATTTTATAATCCCAATCAATCATCACAACAGCTTGCAAGCTGCTATTAAAAATTGCTTTTAAGTTTGCTGCTGATTGTTTCAAAGCTACTTCTGAACGTTTGCGGTCTGTCGCGTCTACATAAACACTAAGAAAACCTTTAAGCCCATCAACATCTCGGATGACAGCATGAGTGACATCCGCCACAAACTGGGTGTCATCTTTACGTTGAGTAACAAAACTACCTTGCCACACAGTAGCTTGATCCGGATTCACCAGAATTGCTGTTGCTTCCTGGGGAATATCCTTAGCAATAATCACATTACAGATATGTTTACCAATAACTTCTTCTGCTGTCCATTGAAAAAGACTGTGAGCAAAACGGTTCCAATAAATTATTTTACCTTCTACATCAGTAGCTATGACCGCGTTACAAACTTGATCTAGAAGGGCAGCTTGGAAACTTATGGGCATTTGTGTCCGTTCAGATCTAGTTTCGATAGCTGACAGAATATTGGGCAACAGCTTCAGGGCGATGTCATCTCTACAAGATTCATGCAATATCTGCATTTGTTCCGGTATCATAACGGAAATTCTGTGCCTGAATTATGCCGCAGCAAATCTTGCTAATACTTGATCTGCTGACAGTTAATTGTATCAAATTCAATTTTTGCTACTCCCCTGCCTTCAGAGGGAATAGCTTTTATAGGGGTGTGGTCATAAGTAGTTTGTGCTTTCTTTTAACTCCCCCCGCTTGCTCTGCTTCCCCTGCTTCTCCTGCTCCCTCTACCCATCACCACCAACGGGTTTTGATCATATCCCTTTTATAGTGGCATACTGCACCAAACCGCAGGAGTAGGTCAATATCTGAGAATTTCGTTAAAATTTGTAAAGAACTCAGGTAAATTGATGAACAATCTAACATTAGAGCAATTAGCTACTCAACTAGAAAGTGAAAATTTGCGCGATCGCATGGTCGCTCTTGCCTCACTGCGCGACGTTCCAGCAGCAGATGCTGTACCTTTAATTAAAAAAGTATTAGAAGACGACAACCTGCAATTACGCTCAATGGCAGTGTTTGCCCTGGGAGTAAAAGCTACTGCTGAATGCTATCCCATTTTAGTAAAATTGCTAGAAAATGACCCCGACTATGGCATTCGTGCTGATGCTGCGGGTGCTTTAGGTTACTTAGAAGATATTCGTGCCTTTGAAGCTTTAGTCCGCGCCTTCTATGAAGATACAGATTGGTTAGTACGCTTTAGCGCGGCTGTAGCACTAGGTAACTTAAAAGATCCCCGCGCCTACGATGTATTAATTCAAGCTTTAAATGCCAAAGAAGTAGTAGTACAACAAGCTGCGATCGCGGCTTTAGGTGAAATTAAAGCAATAGATGCAGTCGATCACATCCTGCGTTTTGCTCAATCTGAAGATTGGTTAGTTCGTCAACGGTTAGCAGAATCTCTCGGTCATCTTCCCAGCCCGAAAAGTATCTCTGCGTTAAAATACCTAGCCAAAGATCATCATAATCATGTCTCTGAGGCAGCACTATACTCACTCAAAAACTTGGGAGAAAGCCCCAATTAATAGTTGCACAGATCAACAACCAACTCTTAAAAACTATTTACTTTCATCTCAAAGGTAAAGCAAACCGCCTTGATGGATCTTGACAAAATTTTTTCTGAAACTTTTGTAAACATTGGCGCATGATTAAAGCTGACAGAGGGATAGCTAACTGCTGACCGCTATAAAGCTTTCTGATAACTACTTTTTGCCAGGTCACACTGATCGCTTAAAATCTGTATTAAAGTTAAAAAACTGTTGGCGCAAGACAATTTAATTCATGGATGTTCAAGAATTTTTCCAACTAAGTGCCGGAAAATGGTTTTCCCAGCGTACTAGCCACCATTTAGCTTTCAAGCAATCAGAAAGTGGCAAGTCAGATATTGTCATTGAGAACGTAGCACCAAATGACCCCGAAGTTATTCAGCTTTGTGAACAATACGAAGTTGATCCTAAATTAGCTTTGAGTGCAGCCCGCGTCACTTGGAACGGCACAATGGAATGGGACGAAGAAAAACACTCTGGTTCCACCGTCATGGTACCAATTGCCGATCCTAATAAACCCAACGAAGGCAAGTTGCTACGGTCTGTTGGCTATGCTGAAAAAGCTCCCGTTGCGGGTCGCTATATTATGGGTAGCGATGATGCTTTCACCTTAATTACCGAGTATGAAACCATGTACTCGGAAGAACGTATCTGGTTTGCCAGCCCTAATTTGAGACTACGCACCAGCACCTTAAAACGCTTTGGTGGTTTCAGTATGGCGACGTTTTGCTCAGAAATTCGCCTGGGTGTAACGCAACCAGCAGCGCAAGCAACAGACACCGCCGCTAGTGTTTAACTATTTTCTCTAGCTATTAACTTATTACCCCTCCCTATTGACGGCGAGGGATTTTTTATAAAAAATTTAAGGGTAAGGAATCAGGTAATAATACCTGCCATAATCCTTACCCTTTGTTTTAGGTTAGTTAAAAAATGTGTGATCCGCTCTCGTACTTCCAACACCGCTTATGGAACAGTGTTTTCAGTCGTTAGCTTCGTGTACTTTGAGTTTTACATCGGCAGATGCTTATAGCACCAGTTTCACGCCTGCCCGACCCGGACGACCGATGGGTATTACCAACTTAATTATATAGCAGTTAGCGATTAGCTATTAGCAGTTAGCTGTTAAATTTTCTGGGATTAACAGGTAGAGTTTTAATTTAATGGTTCCCAGGTTGAACCTGGGAACGAGGAAGTACAGTGTGTTTATTTTGCTAAAACAAAGTTCACCAACTTACCAGGTACAACAACCACTTTTTTAATCTCCTTACCCTCAATAAAGCGTTGGGTAAATTCAGATTCACGAGCATATTTTTCTAACGCATCCCGGTCTGCTTGAGCAGGGACTTTAATTGTGCCACGAGTTTTGCCCATGATTTGAATTACTAAAGTAATTTCATCAGCAATTAAGGCATCTGGATCAGCTTTAGGCCAAGCTTGGGTGTGTACTGAATCAGTATGACCAATACTATGCCAAAGTTCCTCAGCAATATGAGGCGCAAAGGGCGCTATCAAGCGAATCAATGTTTCAATACCTTCTGCATAAATTGGTGAGTCTTTGCAGGTAGCATCATTTAAGGCGTTGCTGAGTTTCATTAATTCGGAAACGCCAGTATTAAATTGATAATCGCCTTCTAAATCCTCTGTAATCTCCTTAATAGCTGTGTGAATTGCCCGCCGCAATTCTTTTTCTGCTGCTGTTGGGGATTGGGAATCAGGAGTTGGAGTTTGGTTAGCTGATTTATCTTCAGAAGTTGGTTGTTCCTCAGTAGGTGTAGATGAGGGTTGAGGAGTAGGCGCTGCTTCTGTTTTAGTTTCAGGTGCAGGATTTTTGGTGAGAATCTGGGGTTTAAGTGTTTGCAGTTTTGCGAAAAACTTTTGGCGAGTAGATGCTAATACCAAATTACGAGCAGCAAACCAAGTTGCATATCCAAAACCGATTAGTTGGAAAATTGGTTCTAGCAGTGGTATATGATTAACCGCATCTAGCAAAGTTACGGTGAGATAAACTGCGATCGCACCTGCACTAATCAAACCCAGGGTAATTAATGGTTTTTTGTATGTGCTAACAAACTTACCTACGTAATCAGGCAAATCAGACAACACTTGAGTTCCTTGCTGTAAAATCTGCTGCCATTGAGGTAATGATGCTGTAACATCTTCTTCAGCTTCAGCATCTTCGCTTTTTACCTCCTCTTCATCCCCAGCAGGAGGTAAAACAGGTTGGGGATTTTTAGGAGCAAAATCTGTTACTAACCTCCAAACTCGGTTGAGGAATCGGGATTGTCCTTCTACGTCCGCATCATCCCATTCCAAGTCTTTTTCTGGTGGCGCTTTAAATAAAATAAACATCCGCGCCGTATCTACCCCATACTTAGCTAGCACGTCTTCTGGAGCAATGCCATTGTACTTAGACTTGGACATCTTTTCATAGAAGACTTCTAAAGTATCTCCAGTTTCAGGATCTTTGGGGTTAGCTGGATCTACCTGTGCTGCTGGAATGTATTTGCCTGTTGCAAGATTTTTATAGGTCATCCCTTGCACCATTCCCTGAGTTAGCAAGCGTTGGAATGGTTCATCAAAATTGATCAGACCGCGATCGCGTAAAACTTTGACAAAAAACCGCGAATATAGTAAATGCAGAATTGCGTGTTCAATTCCACCTACATACTGGTCTACAGGCATCCAGTCATTAGTTTTGGCTGGATCAAACGCTTGCTGATTGTTTTTTGCGTCAGGATAGCGGAGGAAATACCAGGATGAATCAATAAATGTATCCATCGTGTCAGTTTCACGCTTGGCAGGCGTACCACAGCTAGGACAAGGTACATTGAGCCAGCTTTCTAACTGCCCCAAAGGAGAACCACGACCTGAAAATTCTACATCTTCCGGCAACATCACTGGCAAATCTGTATCTGGAACTGGCACAGTCCCGCACTTCGGGCAGTGAATTACTGGAATAGGCGCACCCCAGTAACGCTGACGAGAAATTAACCAATCTCGCAAACGATATTGAATCCGCGCTTTACCAAAACCTTGTTTTTCAGCATATTCAACAATTGCCTGTTTGCCTTCGGTAGACTGCATACCATCGAAGTCACCGGAATTAATCATAATTCCTGGTTCTGTATAAGCAGCATTTAGCTCAGGCGTTTCTGCTGTATTCTCCCCTGGAGGAACAATTACCACCTTGATAGCTAGTTCATTCTGATTAGCAAACTGGAAGTCTCGCACATCATGAGCAGGTACACCCATCACGGCACCCGTGCCGTATTCATACAACACATAATCGGCAATCCAGATGGGAATTTCTTCGCCAGTGAAAGGGTTTATAGCCTTACCACCAGTTGGAATACCACGTTTTGGCTTATCTTCAGCAGTACGTTCTAGCTCACTTTGACTCTTAACTTCATTAATAAATGCTTCTACTACTTGTTGTTGTTCTGGTGTAGTAACCTGAGCCGTTAAAGGATGTTCTGGAGCAAGAACAACATAGCTAACGCCGTAAACTGTATCTGGGCGGGTAGTAAAGACACCAATTTTTTCATTTATTCCCACAATCGGGAATTCTAGGTATGCACCAACCGATTTACCAATCCAGTTAGCCTGCATTAATTTCACACGCTCAGGCCAACCTGTCAATTTATCTAAATCATTCAGCAGTTGTTCTGCGTAGTCGGTAATTTTGAGGAACCATTGGCGTAGTAGTTTGCGCTCAACTTTCGCACCAGAACGCCAGGAACGTCCTTCGTTATCTACCTGTTCATTGGCTAATACTGTTTGATCAATCGGATCCCAGTTAACTGCTGCTTCTTTTTGGTAAGCCAGTCCAGCATCGAAAAACTGCAAGAAAATCCACTGCGTCCACTTGTAATAATCTGGTGAGCAGGTAGTAACTTCTCTATCCCAGTCAAGAGAAAGACCCAAGCGCTGTAATTGCGCCTTCATTTGAGCAATATTTTGATAAGTCCATTTTGCTGGCTGAATACCTCGCTCAATGGCAGCATTTTCAGCAGGTAGTCCAAAGGCATCCCAGCCCATAGGATGAAGTACACGCTCTCCCTGCATCCGTTTAAGTCGGGCAATTACATCCGTGATTACATAGTTACGGACATGACCCATGTGCAGGGTTCCCGATGGATAGGGAAACATAGACAGGGCATAGAATTTTGGCTTGTCACTATCTGTGGGGGTTTGATCTAAGCCATGTTCCGCCCAGTTCTGTTGCCACTTTTCCTCTATAGATGCTGGGTTGTAACGTGACTCCACTGTCTAGAACTCCTGCTGAATCTGGTCTTTTATCCGCTTCAATATTATAGTGCTGAGGAGTGACTGGTGAAGAGTAAATTTCTGACTGCGATTTTAATGTAAAAGTCGATAGAATCTAATTTGCATCTGCGGAGGGTTATGAGCCGAATCGTTCGCAAAGCGAAAATCACTATAACCGCAGTTTAATTGAAGTCTACACAACAGATGAGCGATCGCACATCGTCGCTTGGGCTTATTTAATGGAACTGGAAAAAGTTAATTTTTTTAAAGGAGTATTTTTAGCGTTAGGAAATTGGAATGAATAATTTATTTATTCCACATTTCTCCGTTTCATTAAAAAAAAATCCCCGATCTTAGCTAGGTAACTTTTATCCTAACTTTTGCACAAACGGGGAGAGAATTAATTATTTACTTCTGCTGCTGGTGATTCAAAAGATTTTTCTGAAACTGCTATTGCTGCTTTAGGAATTTTCACAGGAGGAGCATTTAATGCCACCATTAAAGTTTCTGGTGCTGCTTGTGAAGGAGATGAGTTAGCTAGTTGTGTACTGGGATGATTAGGAGAAAGTACGCCGGATACTGCACCAATAAACAAAGCTGCGATCGCAGTACCACCCCAAGCAACGAACCGTCTGACTCTATAATGGTTCAAACGTATGAATACCTGCTCTGCCATCTCTGTAGCTGTTTGAGCTACTGTTGGTACAGGCAAAGTTTGAATTCCCTGCCGTAACTTCAAAAGTTTGACATACTGTTGCTGTACTTCTGGATCATTATCCAGCCAATACTGAACTTGCTTACGCTCACCTGCTGTTACCTCACCATCGAGGTAAGCACTTAATAATTCAAAGCAATCTTTTTGTAAGCTATCCATATCCCTGATTTCCTGTTTTCCAGAAATATCACGAGGTTCCTTATTGTATGTCATGTTGCCTTCACCACTATTTATTACTAAGCGCTAGGCTATAAATCTGATCGTAAAAAAATAATATTCACGTGCATTTGCGATCGCTAATTTTGAGCGCAATATTAACTATCCAGGTAGCCTTGCAGTTGACTTTGTAATCGGGTTCTTGCCCTGGCAATTCTTGATTTTACAGTTCCCAAAGAAACGCCTGTAATTTCCGCTATTTCCTCGTAAGCCATTCCTTCTATTTCCCGCAACACAATTGTAGTGCGAAATACTTCTGGTAAATCTGCGATCGCTTCCCGTAGTTGATCGTAAAACTCGCGGGTGGTCAAATCTTCATCAGGACTCGGCTTATCTGAAGCAATTTCCCAATTCATTTCGCCATCATCTACCATCCGGGGAGCGTCTAAAGATAATGGATGAGAAACGCGCTTACGCTTCCGCAGTTCATCGTAAAACAAGTTAGTAGCAATCCTACTTAACCAGCCACGAAATTTTTCCGGTTCATTTAGACGTTTGAGATTACGATAAACTCGAATCCAAACTTCTTGAGCCAGATCTGAGCGGTCTTGCCAGTCGGGAGCTAAATGGTACAAAATTCTGTCAACGTGGGATTGATATCGACGCATCAATTCGGCAAAGCCAGCACGATCAGGGCGAACTCCCTCTTGACAGCGCAAAATTAAGTCATAATTTGCTAGTTTATCAGGTTGCACCGACGCTTGAGAAATTGCCTCAACGGTTGACCAAGATACAGGAATTGATTGACTCATGGCTAAAAAGAGCGCTATAACATCCTTACTCTCAACGACGCTGCCCTTTTGATAAAAGTTCCCTTGCAATCCCAGTATTTACATACATAATACTACTAATTTTTAGTAGCAGAGATTTCTATCTTCTTTGGGATGATGTGAGCCATATTTTAGAATAATACTTGTTGAAAATTGTGGAACTTCCTCCTGAAGTAGGTTACATATAACTAACATAAAGTTAATTGACAACTAATAATTGATCAAAGCAGCACCCCAGAGCCTTTAGGATGAGATAACTGCTGGGATAAATCTATCTACAACTATAAACAAACACTTTTACTGATTAATAACCTAGAAGTGTAGAGATTTCTGGCAGTTTTGAGAGCAGTGAAAACAGATCAGTCATTTTCTCAAAGCTTTATGCTTCTGTGCTTTACAGCAGCGGGAGTATTATTCTTGGTTTTGCAACCATCATATAAGATGTTTACCAAACCAAAAGTACCAGCTTTATTACGTGGCTCGTCTACTCAGCAGGGAAGGAATTTTGTATCTAACGTAGCTAACAATTCTCGGTTAGTTGTCGATTTAAGCGATCGCCGCAGCTATGTTTATCACAATGAGCAACTGAGTGCAAGTTATCCTGTGGCTATAGGAAAAGAAGGTTGGCAAACCCCCACAGGTAGCTTCAAAGTATTGCAAATGCGAAAGAATCCTGTGTGGCGGCATCCACTTACAGGTGAAGTTGTGCAAAAGGGTGTAAATAATCCTTTAGGATCTCGCTGGATTGGGTTTTGGTCTGATGGACGGTCACAAATTGGCTTTCATGGCACTAATGATAAGCAGTTAGTGGGTCAAGCTGTTTCTCATGGCTGTTTACGGATGGAAAATCAAGATATTGAGAAGATTTATGAAAAGGTGGCTATTGGAACACCTGTGATTGTGCGTGAGTAAACCTCTGCTCTGATACAAATACAAATGTATAGACGTTGTATACAACGTCTATACAATGGTTTTAGGTAACGTACCTTAAATTTTGTGTTGATGTCTAAAACCTAAAAGCTAATCGCTACTACTAGGGGCGGTTTGTTCAAAGTCAGGAGCGTAAACTTGTAGTAAGCCGCTAACTTGGGTAAGAATATCTTTGCCACTACCTTTGCCGATCGCTTGTCGTTCTGGAAAGAATTCGGGTCTGTCAAGGTTGCGGGCGATCGCTTCGCTGACTTGCTGGGTAATTAATTCCTGAAGTTCTTCTTTAGCTCGCATTCTTTGGTAGCTTGCGCCTTCTTCAGTCGTAGCATATAGGGGAGGCAGTCGATTGAGGGCATACGCGGCAATATCACCAACATCGAGGATGCGATCACTTGTCGCTTCAATTTCAGCTACACGAGCGATTGCTTCTGTTAACACCAATTCTTCCATGACGTTGATGAATTGCTTGCGAGGTACAGCAACCACTTCACCCGTCAACAGCGATCCCATCAAGCGATCCAACGCCATATATTCTTCGATAGAAAGCTCTGAGGCGGTATCACAAATCCGTCCCACTTCAGCTTCCATCGCTGGTGTTAAATAACCATCATGCAATGCTTGTTCAACTATTTTTTGAATACTCATTATTTCTCTGGGCTTAACAATATAGTCTCAAATAATTTTCTATGGCAACCGTGTTGATTTTAGGCAGCAGGAAATTATGAGATAAGTAACTGGGTGGAAATAAACTTAACCTTCAAGTTGGTAGGTTCGTCATTGGTGATTAAATACTTACCTTAACTGAGCTCATTACCCATGAGTCATACCAACTGAACCAATCTTGACAATTGATGTTTAATTACTCCCACCTACATAGTCTCAACCTACATTTAATCAAAAGTTGCCACAATTCGTTAGATTTGCTGCAAATTTTAGTTTAATCCTGAAGAGCGCCAAAGAGTTGGATCAACAGAAAGTCCATTGACATATAATCCCCAATGTAAATGGGGGCCTGTGGAAGCGCCTGTTGAACCAATTGCACCAATTAGTTGACCAGGTTGCACAAAATCCCCTTCTTTGACATTAGTGCGGCTGAGGTGCATAAATATGCTATTAACACCTTGACCGTGATCGATGCCAACAACATTACCATGAACACGGAAACCTTGTGATTCCTTACCTACTAATACCACCCGTCCTGCTGCGGGAGCAACTACTGGTGAACCATAGCCGCCAGCATAATCTACTCCACGATGGTAATAGTCTTTAGCAAATACGCCATTGTAGTAACGGCGTACTCCATAAACCGAGCTAATTCGTCCCGCGTTCGGCTTGATAAATGCTCCATTCCAGAATTTTTGAGGCGTTACTAAGCTTCTCCACGCAGCTACACGCTTAAGTTCCAATGGGGTTGCGGATACGCCAGCTTTTCCAGGGGGTAAATTTATTCTTTGGACTGGGAAGGAACGCGATCGCACGTTGACTGTGAAATTTTTTACCTCTCCATCCCCAGTAGCAAGCATTTTCCAGTTACCAGCTTTATTTAATGGGGTGGTGGGTACAAATGCGCGATATTGATTTGTACCAATCAAAAAAGCTGGGTAAGTCTTGTCACCCATCTTCACACTAGGACTGACGCTATAAAACTGGTTATCTAATTGCACCACTACTGAGAGCGTATCTCCCAATTTGGGACTTTGCGGTTCTACACGAAGAACTTGCAAAGCTTTTGCTGGGGATGCGATCGCTAATAAACTAGCAGCGATTCCCAGAGTAAGGCTTGTAGCGATTGATGATGCTTGCAAAGGCTGTTTATATGAGCTAATCAAGGCAGTCCAGTGATGAGTAAAGCTAAGTGGGATCAGAGATTTGAGCAACAAGACAGGCATCCTAATAGTCAGTCTGGTTTAATGTCTGTTCTATCCTAGCTATCTGCACTTGCTACTATCCCATAATCTATTTTTCCACCTGGCGTTTTACTGCCTAAGTCGTTAACTACTAACCGCTACATCAAAGCCTCTGACTAGATTTGCAGACATTGGCGCGAATTAATCAAAAAAGCTGTATATTCTAAACTTTATATAGCTTAATATTTTTCTCATAATAAAAATCTGTGGAAGAAGACTTTAGATTAATAGTTGACTTAGTATCGGTGTTGGTGGCTGCGGCTACTGGTGGACTTTTCGCTGCACTGCTGCGACAACCAGCGTTACTCGGCTATATTATCGGCGGGATGGTAGTTGGACCTGCTGGTTTGGGGCTGATTAAAGAAGTGGTGCAAATTGAGACTCTGGCACAGTTTGGAGCAGCATTTTTATTATTTGCTCTGGGAGTCGAGTTTTCCTTTGCAGAACTTAAAAAAGTTCAGCAGATTAGCTTGGGTGGTGGTGGTTTACAAATTGTCTTAACTATCCTGATAACTACATTGGTGTCTGTGGGGATGGGTTGGGTAAAGTCTCCAGCCCAAGGTGTGTTCTTAGGGGCTATTTTGTCTCTATCTTCAACTGCTGTAGTGCTGAAGTGCTTGATGGAGCGTAATGAAACAGCAACGCCTCATGGACAGGTAATGCTGGGGATTTTGGTGGTACAAGATTTAGCTTTGGGTTTAATGCTGGCAGTATTACCCGCGTTGGATCAACCACCTGAAGCAATTGGGGTGGCTATTGGACAAGCACTATTACGCATTGGTTTATTTGCTGCGGGTGCTGTTGCAGTGGGAATCTGGTTAATTCCGCGTTTATTAAGATTGCTGGCAAAAACTGAAAGTAGGGAGCTATTTTTATTAGGCGTTGTGACGCTGTGTTTGTGTATTGCTCTGCTGACTGAGCAAATGGGATTAAGTATTGAAATGGGGGCATTTGTCGCTGGTTTGATGATTTCGGAGGTAGAGTACGCTGATCAAACTTTGACTTATGTGGAACCGTTGCGAGATGTGTTTGCGGCGCTGTTTTTTGCTTCGGTAGGAATGCTAATCGATCCGTTGTTTTTATGGAACAATTGGGAGTTGATTTTAGGATTAGTATTTCTAGTATTTGTGGGCAAGTTTTTAATTATTACGCCCTTAGTTAAGCTGTTTAAGTATCCTTTGAAAACTGCTTTGATTACTGGGCTGGGGTTAGCTCAGATTGGGGAATTTTCCTTTGTACTTGCTAGTGAGGGGCAAGTGTTAGGTTTGGTTTCCCGTCGAGTTTATTTATTACTGGTAGGAACTACGGCGGTAACATTAATTCTTACGCCGTTTGTATTACAAATAATTCCGCAGCTATTTAACTGGTTGGAGACAGTACCAATATTTAAGCCGTATTTCAATTCAATGGAACTTCCCCTGGAAGTTGCAACTGATTTACCATTACAGAATCATGTTGTAGTTTGTGGGTATGGCAGGATAGGTCGCAATTTAGTACGGCTGTTAAATGAACATAATTCTAAAATTGTAGTAATTGATCAGTCGGAAGCGGCGATTCAGAAACTTAGAGAAGCTGAAGTGCCTTATGTTTATGGTAATGCTGCTAGTTTACACGTGTTAGAAAAAGCGGGAGTAGATCAGGCGCGATCGCTTGTGATTGCTTTGCCAGATGCGATGAGTACTAGACTAGCTTTGAAGCGATCGCTTGAGTTAGCACCTGATTTAGATATTGTTGTCCAGGCAAACCATAACCGAGATATTGAACTGCTTTATCAGTTAGGTGCTAAGGAAGTGGTGCAACCAGAGTTTGAAGCTAGTTTAGAAATGGCAACTCATGTATTGACAGGTTTAGGAGTGCCTATTGCAGTAATTGATCGAGAAGTTGAACAAATTCGTAGTACTCATTATTTAGATTTGCGCCCAGAGCGATCGCAGGCTGAAATTGCGCGAGATTTGCAATTTGCGGCTCAAGGAATGAGTAGCAGGTGGTATCGTTTGCCTAGTGATTCGCCACTGGCAGGAATGACTATAGGACAAGCTAATATCCGCTCGTTAACAGGTGTGAGTTTAGTGGCAATTCGACGCGATCGTGGTGAGGAAATTGATTATCCTGATGCTAAGACAAGTTTAGAAAAAGGCGATCGCTTTTTAGTAGTAGGACAACCGGAAGAACAAGCAGCTTTTAATGAACTTGCTAAAGGTGAAGTGGCAATTCCAGAAAGCAGTACTCCTTGTCAGTGGTTACAAATTCCAGAGGATAGTCTAGGGGTTGGAAAAACTCTTGCTGAATTGGATATTAGGCGCGAGTATGGTGTGCAAGTACAAGCTATTCGTCGAGAAGGCAAGTTTATCCGTTTTCCAGATGAAACTGTAGAATTGCGAGTTGGAGATCACTTACTATTGTGCGGTGGAAGTAATCCTTTGAACCAATTACGGCAGTGGATAGCGCCCAGTTCTAAAATGCCAGAATTGGCAATTCCTATTATTAAAGTGCCAGTGAGTGAAGCTTTACAACGATTTCTACCGCTTGATAGTCAGAGAAATGATTAAGATTCATTTTCTCAAGTTTCCTCACCCTTAAGGGTGGGACTATACAGACTAAGCCTGCCGTCGCAGGCTTTTTTAATTAATATCAAATATTAATTGAAATTTAGCCCGCCTGCGCGGGCTTCGTTCGTGTAGCTGCACCGCAAGAGCGGTGTCATACCGGAGTCCCATCAACTAAGAACAGATATAAGTGTAGGGGCGGGTTGCCAGATAACTATTGTGTTGGGATGTAGAGACGCGAAATTTCGCGTCTCTACCAAAACCCGCCCCCTTTATGAGGTGTAGTATTTTCACGGATCTTGGTATCAACCTCAAATAAAATGAAACAACTAAACCATAGATATTGCCATAGCAATGATTAATTTTTAATTATTTTTACAAAAAAACAACAGGTTGTATGTTATCTAGATCACTTTACTAAATCAGCAAATACTGTATTATTATTTCACTTGCTCATGCAGATTTTTCAGCATGGCAATTATGGCTTTTAACTAGGTGAGCAAAAATTAATTTACAACCCATGATTGTTTTAAATTTTTTCTGTTAAAGCAGGAGGAATAAAACTGTTTTATTGCGTGAAATTTCCTTAACGTTATTTTTCGGCTCTTGGGCGGGTTTAACCAAGACATCTGTAAATACTTGATTTGCTTTGCAACCCGCCCCTACATCAACCCGCACATACACATAGCTATTCTAAGTAGCTTTCCATTAAAAAAGATCAAATCCAAATCTCCCCCTCCCTGAAATTCAGGGAGGCAGGGTGGTTTCATACAAGCAGAGAAAAAACTTTATCGAGTTGATTTGATAAGGCACGTTGAGCTTGGGGAATGGTTCGGAAACCAAAAAATCGAGCGATGGTGATAAAAAAGGTATGCAAAATAGCCCAATTAATAGGCGCATAGCCGCCACGACGAGGTGGAAAATCTTCCTTGAAGGTCACATCTTTGACAAGAGAGCAAACGATTTTCGATTCCCCAATGCCCAATGGTGTCAGCTAATAACTGTTGAGCATCTAAAATCTGGCTTGATATGTAAAAATGGCGCTCATAAAAAGGTTTATTATCTCGCATTCCTCCTCTGTCAACCGCAATAAATGCTTCCAGTCCAGACCATGTTTTTTGAGCTTTTTCTGGTACCGCGAAAACCTGGCATCGACGTTGTACAATTCGACTATGACTCTCTTCTACCAATGTGGCACAACTGAGTGGGAGAGTTTGCTGCAACTGAGTTTGAGCCATTTTGAATAAAATGGGTTGATTCTCCTTTAACCCAATCAAATAGTCATTACCACCTTCAATTATTTGCTTGACTGTTTTTTTTGGCAGTGCAAAGCATCGAGAGTGAAAACAACTTCATCACCACAAAATTCGCCCACTATTTTTTCGACAATAGTAATCTCACTTTCTAGCTTATTAGACATTGTTTGTGTTCTGAGTACAATTCCACGTTGATGACTATAAACTGAAACCATGCTGATAAAGTTTTGGTATGAATCGTTATAATCTGTGAGTGTACAACGGATACATTTACCATAAGAGAGCTAATCGCTCACCGGAATTTGGTGGTACTGTCCTCCCAGCCCAATTATTAAATAAATCCGTTAATGGATTAAAATTAAGTGTTTTAATCACACGCCTAAATGTCGAGTAGGAAGGAAACTTGGTGGTCGGTTTGAGATTTAACAGTTCTATTAATCTTTGCCGATGTGTAACTGTCAAGTCTTCAAGCGGTCGATAGCCCCAATATCCCGTCATTGCTCAAAGAAAGTGTTAGTAAAAGCACCAACCATAATTCATGCCTCCGTCCTTTTATCTGGCGGTAATCTGGAACTTGTTGTAACTGTTCGATGAGATTCATTTTGTTTCCCACCGTAAATGCTTAAATACCCTTATCAGTATTATGATTTTTCTACGGTTGTATGAAACCACCCTGCTCCCTGAAATTCGGGGAGGGGAGTTTATAATTAATTTATTGTAGGTTAGTTAGAAAGAAGTGAAACCCAACATTTATAAAGTTGGTGTTGGGTTGCGCTACGCTTAACCCAAGCTACAAATCTATCCTAAAATATCATTTACAGCTAAACTAAGTTCAGCAAAAGCTGGGATAGTAATCTGACTACCCCGTTGGAAAATTTGTACACTTTCGTATCTATTATTATTAGGATTTCGATAAACTTCTATGACTTCATGATTCAAATTAATTATCCAAATTTCAGATATTCTACTACTTGCATACAAAGGTAGTTTTACTTCTCTGTCATATTCAATAGTAGTGTCTGCAACTTCAATTATTAAAAATATATCTTGGGGTTGAGGATGTCCGTCAGCGTAGAAATCAGGGCGAGGTTGTAGTAATGCTATATCTGGTTGTGGTTCAGAGTTATTATTTAATCTGACTGGATTTTGAACACCTACTATAGCACGTATACCTAGCAGTTGCGAGAATAAACTATTTAAGCGATTTACACACGCACCATGACGACTACCAATTGCTGCCATTTCAACAATCTCTCCCTCGATTAATTCTACACGGTCATTTTCAGTGAGGATACCAGCGGCAGCCATTTGGTAATACTCCTCTACTGTGAAAAGCCGTTTCAGCATTTGCACAGCCATAACAACCTCTATTTGGTTTTGCAATTGTGATTCTATTGTAAGGGATGCGTAAATCCTGTCCTCAATCAAGGCTACGCTACATATAGACAAAATTTTGTGTATATACTCTATATATAGTGTTGCTAGATTAAGTAAAATTTTGGCGATCGCTTCAATTTTGGTGGAATTTTCCCAAATCAAGTACTAATGTACTATAATAAAGAGGTAGGCTTCCCCAGTCAGCACACGCCTGAAACCCAGATGGAGTCAATATTTCATGACTAAGCACTACGTTCTTAGCCTTAATCCCAACGCCCAACATGAGTGGGATCGCTGCACCTTAAGGAATCCCATTTCTGCTGAACGCCCAGACTTAGCAAGTATGCTTGCTGAAGCGGTGGGAGAAGAGGCGGGTGATTATCTGGTGTCTGTCAGTATTGAAGTCAAAGTGTTAGAAAAAGCACCTCTTCCTCAGCCGGAACGGTCTATTGATGTTCCTACGGTTCCTGCTGTACCACAACTTAAGGAATTGGTTGCTTAGTTAACACAAGATTTCTCTCTTCAAAGCTTTTTTTAAGATTCATTACCCCGTATTTTTTGAGGGAAACTTGTGATGAAGTTAAGTCAATATCCAGCCGCGATCGCACAAGCGGCTCAAGCTGTTAATGAATTAGATTCACAACTTGCAGCAGTGCAATTGCAAGTTAATCGACTTGAAAATAATGCGGATAAAATCTCGGCATTTGAGCCGCATTTAAAGAATGATAATCAACGCAAAGCGCGTCGTTTTGAAGTGCTTCAGGTAAGTTTAGAGTATCAACAAGCAATCAATACGATGATGCGTTTAACTGCTGAAAAAGCTCATGCGCTGACGCATCTAGAATATCTCCGTAACCAGTTTAGCGTGGCTAAGTTAGAAGTGCGACAAGCGATCGTGCGGCAACTTAGCGGAACCGATGCACTAGAACTAATTGGTGCTTAATAAGGAAGGGGGAACACAGAGGAGTAATTTATTAATCCTCTGTGTTCCCGTATTTCCTGTTTACTCTTTCAGAAGTTGCATCTGCTATAGGCTGCTTTTATCGGCGGTTAATTCCAATTCTGAAACTGGAACTGCAACGAGTTGGGGTTTAATGGAAAATAGCGATCGCCAATTTAACATACTCGCTTGCATTAGTTCTACAAGAGATTGGCTACGCTGCTCCTGCACAAAAATTAGAGGTAATAAAGCAGCTAATCGCAACACAGCCGAAAGTACAAACACTGTTGTTAAACCACCGAAATGAGTATATTGAGCCAAAAAACCACCTGCTGTAGTTCCTAGTGCGCCAGTTACTCCACTAACAGCAGCAGCTATAGCAAAATAACTTGCTTGATGGCGTTCTGGTGCAACAACCATTTGTAAATTATTGGTACACAATTCAATAGCTGCCCAAGTTCCACCCATAAATAGGTGTAAAAGCGGAAACCAAAACCAAACAGAAACTTTGTCAGAACCAAGTCCCAGCCAAAGTAAAGGCGTTATTCCTACCAATAATCCTACAAAAACTAGCACCGGACGATTACCTATTCTATCTGCCAGCTTGCCCCAGACTATCATCATTACTAAGGTGGCGGCGGATGTTAAGCTGCTATAAATCGTTACCCAACTAACATCAATCTTGAGGTTATCTAATAAGTAGAGACTAAAGAAGGGAGTACAAATATTAACTGCAAAGGCCCAAAACCCAAAGTAAAGCAAAAATTTTAAAAAATTGGGATCAAGATGAGAGGTAAGCTCTAATAAAGATGATTTTTGCTTTTCCTCTGCTCCTGAGCTAGATACGATAATAGTGTCTTTACTACTATGTTTTATAGCCTGCTCTTTCGGATTAATATCTGCCATAAAGAACTGGCAACTTAAACTAATTAACCCAATTATTACTCCCAGGAACAAAATCACACCGTAGCCCTGAATCGTTCCACCAGGGCAAACGGATACAGCTACGCCTAATATTGGTACGCATAGTAGAGTAGTTAAACTAATCGCACTATTACGAACACCAAAATAGCGCCCCCGTAATTTTTGGGGAACTAAAACTGCCATCCAAGTTAGCCAGTTAGCACTTCCTAAAGCTCCAACTACATTAGTAACTAATAGTATTGCTAATGTACAAATTACTAAGTCATGCGGTGGGATGTGAAGCCAGTTATTAAACGCAATTCCTATAACTAAGATCAGCCACAGTAACCTTGATGGCCCGAATATCCAAATATTGTACCAGTGGCGGCTGGTAGTTCGTTCTGATATAAAAGCTCCTAGTGGTTGTAGCAAATTAACCAACATAGGAACTGAACACAGCATCCCAATCTCCATCGGGTTAGCGCCTAGCTGTAATAAAAAATTACTTAGCAATACCCCGCCTGTAATATTGGAGAAGATGACAGCAAAAATGCCATCCCATGTAGATGCTTTGAGGCTTGAGCGAATAACTGACTTAGATAGCTTGGTCGGACTATTGACGTTATTACTCGCTTGCGCTATAATTAGATCTTCTATTATTTCTACGTCAACTAGAGGAGATCTAGTTTTAACTGGGGCAAACTCGACTACAGAAGTAAATTGCTGGGAATGGGCAACCACTGAACTCCTCGCTAATAATATTGAATTTTGATCTTTTGTTTAAAAAAAGAGATTAATACGCTTGTGTTGGAACTATAAACGGGAAATTTACTTGGGATCAGCTTCCCGTAGAAAGATATATTTCTAAATCTATTGAAACAAAAGTCTAAAAAATACTCAATTTAAGTATTTATACTTAATTCTTAGAGATTAGGCGATCGCTTTTAAGACTTTGCCTGTACTCTTAAAAAAATGCCGCCTACTTGAAAGTTTTCGCACTTCGGTACTTTTGTAATTTATCAGGGTTTTCTACGCTCTCGACTAGCTATTAGTTTCTAATCTTGGCTGCAAACAGCTTCGGTGTTAGAAAATACTTCAACTGGCAGTTGCATAATATAAGCAATGCTGCTATACATTCTTAAAAAAAATATTAATTTACTTCTTAAGGTAGACGACCTTAATCAATATTATAACCAGTAAATCAGGAATTTTTTAGCACAAAGTACTAAAAAAACCTCAAGCTAAAACCCCAAACCCTCCGGTGTCCAAAGGTAGGGGAGAAGGTTTTATCTTTAATTAATCTGCGTAGATCTTGACCATAGAAAACGGAACTATAAGATGACACTATACCCACCCCGTTCGGGATATACATTACCAGTTTTTGCCTGTGCTGCTGCTGTTGCCGCTTTACGTTGCTTACGCCAGCATCAATCTGCTTCTGTGGTGGAAATAGATTTAATTACACCTGCCCAAACGGTAGAAATTCCTATTGAGCAAGTAGCTAAATTGCAGGATGGAATGGCGTTGGCGATAACTCGTAGTGATCCAGGTGATAACCTCGATTTAACTCGCAACACACCTATTTGGGCATTAGTGGAATGGGGAAAAGCGGAACAAACCGAAAGTATTGTGTTGCTTGGTGGTGAAGGAATTGGACGGCAAGTAAACGCTGATGGTAAGGCGGCTATCTATAATTATGCTGAGAACTTATTCCAAGAAAACTTAACCTGTTGGATAGAAGCAGGGGAAAAAATTCAGGTAACAATTATTTTGCCAGAAGGGCGATCGCTTGCAACTCGTACTTCTAATGCTACCTTTGGTGTTGTAGAGGGGCTTTCTTTACTTGGTACTACGGGCATTTCTCAGCCTTTAAGTGCGCCTGGACAGTTGGAGATATGTTTAGAAGAAGTACGCCATAAAGCTGCAATGTTCAGCAAAGCAGACAAAGATGCTTCTATTTATCCCTCCTCCCTCTCTCCCCTCCCTCCTTCCTCCTCCCTCCTCCCTCTCTCCCCCCCAGCTTTAGTCTTTTGCGTAGGAGAAAACGGCATAGACTTGGCTCAAAGGATGGGCATCACACATGAGTTAATTGTCAAGACTGCTAACTGGTTGGGATCTGTTTTAGTTGAGGCAGGGTTACAAAAAGTACCAGCAATTTTATTATTTGGTTATCACGGTAAGTTAATTAAACTTGCTGGAGGGATTTTTCATACTCATCATCACTTGGCTGATGGACGGCTAGAAATTTTTACGGCTTATGCTGCTCAAGTAGGCTTGCCAACAGGTATGTTACAGAAAGTTTTGGCTTGTGCTACGGCTGAAGATGCGCTGAAATATCTACGCGAGGTGGATAATTCTACAGGTAGTGATTGGGTGAATTTAGTTTATAGTGCGATCGCCTACCAAATCGATCAACGTTCACAAGCTTACATCCGTACTCATAGCGAACAAACTGTGCAAGTGGGGTCTGTTTTGTTTGATCGCGATCGCCAAATTATCGTTACAAGCACAATAGGGGATTTTTTGCTGTCAAAATTGTGCTAAAATCGCTCGAATATCTTTAAAATTAATAAAACAACATAAATTTTCTCTTTAAGCTTAATGGAGTATCAGCCGTCAGCTATTACCCTGGTAAATATCTCATTACTTGAGTTAAAACCTAACACATAGTTATTAATACCTAGTTTTTGATTGACCTGCGTAGCCGAAGGCTGACTGTTGAACACTCTCGTATTTGATTAAAAGGATTTTTAAGATTCGCGTTGCTACTTTTGCAGCGTTCTATTTGTAACAGTACACAAGTATCAGGATCAACCAGTGACCATCGAGACAGATATACCACCTCAAATAGAATCTTTGGGTGAGTTAAATCGCCAAATGCTCATTATTCTGGACTTTGGCTCTCAATACTCTGAGTTAATTGCTCGTCGAATTCGGGAAACTCAGGTTTATTCAGAAGTTCTTTCTTACCGTACTACTGCGGAACAGCTACGAACATTAAACCCCAAGGGAATTATTCTTTCTGGTGGCCCTAGCTCAGTTTATGACGAGTTTGCCCCTAAGTGCGATCCGGAGATTTGGAACTTAGGTATTCCCGTATTAGGAGTTTGTTACGGGATGCAGTTGATGGTACAACAACTGGGCGGCGAAGTTACGCGGGCAGAAAGAGGTGAGTATGGTAAAGCATCACTATATATTGATGATCCCACTGACTTGCTGACGAATGTGGAAGATGGCACGACCATGTGGATGAGTCATGGCGACTCTGTGAATCGGATGCCAGAGGGATTTGAATTATTAGCGCATACTGATAATACTCCTTGTGCTGCGATCGCTCACCATGAGAAAAAGCTGTACGGTGTGCAGTTCCATCCTGAAGTTGTACACTCAATTGGCGGCAAAGCATTAATCCGTAATTTTGTCTACCATATTTGTGATTGTGAGCCAACTTGGACTACAGCCGCTTTTGTGGAAGAGTCAGTTAGGGAAATTCGCGCCAGAGTTGGGGAGAAGCGGGTATTATTAGCTCTTTCTGGTGGTGTTGATTCTTCAACTTTGGCATTTTTGCTGCATAAAGCAATTGGCGATCAATTAACTTGTATGTTTATCGATCAAGGCTTTATGCGTAAGTATGAGCCAGAAAGATTGGTGAAGTTGTTTAAAGAAGAATTTCACATTGATGTTGAGTATGTGAATGCACGCGATCGCTTTTTAGCTCAAATTGCAGGTATAACTGATCCAGAAGAAAAACGCCGTCGTATTGGTCACGAATTCATCCGCGTTTTTGAAGAAGAATCTAAACGTCTTGGGCCTTTTGATTATCTCGCACAAGGGACTCTTTACCCAGACGTGATTGAATCAGCAGATACTAACGTTGATCCCAAAAGTGGTGAACGGGTAGCTGTTAAAATTAAGAGCCATCATAACGTTGGTGGTTTGCCTAAAGATTTGCGCTTTAAGCTAGTTGAACCGTTGCGGAAACTGTTTAAAGATGAAGTCCGCAAAGTTGGTCGCGCAATTGGTTTACCAGAAGAAATTGTACAACGTCAACCTTTCCCAGGGCCAGGTTTAGCTATTCGGATCTTAGGAGAAGTTACGGCTGAAAAGTTAAACATTTTGCGTGATGCCGATCTGATCGTTCGCCAAGAAATTAACCGCCAAGGTTTCTATAATCAGTTATGGCAATCTTTTGCTGTGTTATTACCTATTCGCAGCGTTGGAGTAATGGGAGATCAACGCACCTACGCTTACCCAATTGTGTTGCGATTGGTTAAGAGTGAAGATGGTATGACTGCTGATTGGGCGCGTGTACCTTATGATTTGTTGGAGACTATTTCTAACCGCATTGTTAATGAAGTTAAGGGAGTCAATCGGGTAGTGTACGATATTACTTCTAAGCCGCCTGGAACTATCGAGTGGGAATAAGTTAGAAGTATTTTGTTTGGTTGATTATCTATAGTTGGAACTGAGGCTACAATATAAGTCAAGTTTGATTATAGTTAGTTAATTTTAATTAATACAAAAGGTAAGAGTTAAAACAGAAGTTGTTTGACTCTTGCCTTTTAATTTTTGTGTTGAAAGAAAACCCCACCCCCTGCCCCCTCCCCGTTAACGGGGAGGAGGTTTAAGAGATTGGAAAGCTCTTGAATCGCGTTAGACTGTTTGATAAGTATGAAGTAACAAGTATCAAGGATGAAAATTGCATACTTCATATTTAATCCTGAGTGTGATCGCTTCCTACTAAAACTATGCAAGTAACAGAAAAACGCTACTACACTCCAGAAGAATATTTGCAACTAGAAGAGGTTGGTGATTATAAGAGCGAGTATATTGATGGAGAAATAATACCTATGGCTGGTGGCTCTACAAATCATAATCGGATTGCGGGGAATTTCTACGCAGCGTTAAACTTTGCGCTGAGACAGCAAAATTACGAGGTATTTATAGGGGATGTTCGTTTATGGATACCTAAAAGACGGATTTACACTTATCCAGATGTGATGGTTGTAGCGGGTGAACCAGAATATTTTAATAACCGTACAGATACGATTTTAAATCCGCAGGTAATTATTGAGGTTTTGTCAGAATCAACCAAAGGTTATGATCGCCAGGATAAGTTTGAAGCTTACCGAAGCATTGATAATATTCAAGAGTATTTATTAATAGATCAAAGTAGAATTAATGTCAAGCAATTTTCTAAAACTGGAAAGAAGCGTTGGACGTTTTCTGAATACGATCAAGAAGATGAGGCAATTTCTTTAACTACAGTTGAGTTTAAAATTTCTTTGTTAGATTTGTACAACAAAGTGAAGTTTGAGGCAGTTGATTCGGAAGGGAATAATAGCGGTATACAGTGAGGAGTGCGAGCGTCTCGCTCGTTAGTAAAGGAAAATTTAAATGCGTCTCTTCTTTTGGGTCTCTGCCCTCAATATAGCATTTCCTGATCTGGTGAAGTACACTCAAGAGTGCGACCGCCGCGAAGCGGCGCGCAAGCTTCGCCAAAGGTAAGCAAACAAATATGAAAGCCTATTCTGTTGACCTTAGACAAAAGATTATTGATGTGTATAATA